>WLNG01000116.1 GCA_009699915.1 Actinomycetota bacterium | reverse complement strand
TTCCGATCTGGCGCC
The DNA here is from genome assembly GCA_009699915.1 of Actinomycetota bacterium. Taxonomy (GTDB): domain Bacteria; phylum Actinomycetota; class Thermoleophilia; order Solirubrobacterales; family Solirubrobacteraceae; genus F1-60-MAGs163. Next base: position 5,369 of record WLNG01000116.1, on the reverse strand, counting down.
GTCCAGGCCCGCAGCCGGCTCGTCGAGCAGCAGGATCGCGGGCTCGGCGGCGAGGGCGCGGGCGACCTCGGCCATCCGCTGCTTGCCCACCGGGAGCGAGGTCGCCTGCGCGTCCGCGTCATCGGCGAGGCCGACGAACGCGAGCCACGCGAGCCCCTGATCGTGCGACTCGCGCTCTTCGCGCAGGGCGCGCGGCGTACGCAGCGCGGCGTCGGTCAGCCAGGCGCGACTGCCGAAGCGGTCGCGCGCGAGCATGACGGTCTCGATCAGCGTCATTCCCTCGAACAGGCGCGGAGTCTGGTACGTGCGCGCCAGACCGAGCTCGGCGATCTGGCGGGCTGAGCGGCCGACGACCGGCTGGCCCATCACGCCGACGGCGCCCTCGCTGGGCGAGAGCGTCCCCGAGATCAGCGAGATCACGGTCGACTTGCCGGCGCCGTTCGGGCCGATCAGCGCCGTCACGTAGCCGGGACGCAGGTTGAACGACAGGCCGTTCACCGCGATCAGGCTGCCGAAGCGCTTCGTGAGGCCTTCCACGGCGACGACCGGCGTCTCGTGACGGACCGGCTCAAGCGAGCGCGTCGCAGAGCCATCGCCGTCGGTCACCTTGAGCGTGGCAGAGGCACCGAGCGCGTCTCCGCCGAGCACCTCGCTCTCGTCGTCGACCGGACCCTCAGGCTCCTGCGCAGGCGCCTTGCCGAGCTTGCGCTTCACGAGGGCGTTGAGCTTGCCCGGAATTGACGCGAGGCCGTCCCGGAAGAGCAGGACGAAGATCACGAGCAGGATGCCCGAGATGAACACGTCCCAGGTCGAGCTGTTGCCACCGACGCTCGCCCCGACGTGCTCGCGGAAGTAGAAGAGCAGTGCTCCGACCACGACCGCTCCGACGGCGCCGCCGTATGGGGAGAGCACCCCGCCGACGACCACGTACGTGACGAGGTTGATCGTCAAGCCGACATTGAAGCTGTCGGGGCCCACGAAGTTGAGGTAATGGATCGAGAGGACGCCCGCGATGCCGGCCATCGCCGAGGCGAGGACGAAGATCTTCATCTTCAGACGCCAGGCGTTGAGACCGACGCTGCGCGCCGCCTCCTCATCGATGCCGATCGCCTTCAGGGAGCGACCCATCCGCGACTTGTAGATGTTGCGCGCGACCAGCATGCAGACCGCGAGGATCACCAGGCAGAACCGGTAGTAGCTTCGCGGCTCCACGATCTCCTGCCCGAACAGCTTGAGGCTCGGAACGCCGAGCAGGCCGCCGGCGCCGCCGGTGAGGCTGTCCTGCTGAAGGACGAAGACGCCGAGGATCACAAGCACCGCAAGCGTCGCCAAGGCGAGGTTGAGCCCTTCGAGCCGCAGTGTGAGCCACCCCACGAATGCGCCGATGACCACCGACAGCAGGACCGCCACGGCAGCCGCGGCGAGCGGATCCCAGCCGTGGTTGGCCGTCAGGATCGCCGAGGCGTAGCCGCTGATCAGCATGAACGCCGCCTGGCCAAGGCTGAACTGGGCGGCGAGGCCCATCACCAGGCCGAGGCCGGTGGCGGCGATCGCCGCGATGATGATGAAGACGGCGGCGTCAAGCTGCGCTTGGTCGCTCGTCGTCTGCGGATAGATCCACAGCAGGATCACGAAGAGCAGCGGCAGGAATTTCATCAAGCCGACGCGGCGCGGATCGACCGTCGCGAGTGCTCGACGGCCGATGCCGCCGGCCTGCTCGATGCGCTCCTGCGTGCGCAGGCGCACGTAATCCTCGACGGCGTGGATGCGCGAGCGCACCTCGATGCGCAGATCACCTGCATCCTCTGACCCTGCGGCCGACGCCCGGCGGCGCAGCAGCGTGCGGCGGATGATGCCCTCTTCACCGGCGAGGTCGCGGGCGAGCAGGTAGACGATCAGCGTGCCGTAGACGATCGCCTTCGAGTACTCCGAGGAGATGTAGCCGGCGGCGAGGTTCTCGAGGACGCCGAGGAAGAGACCGGCGAGCACTGCCTTCGCCGGGCTGTCGAAGCCGGCGAGGGCGGCGGCGATGAAGCCGACGAGGCCGATTGTGATGCCGCTGTCCCAGCGGATCAGGCTCAGGTTCGCGGTGACGGCCGCGATCAGGCCGCAGAGCCCCCCGGCCAGCGCGAACGAGACCATCGACATCCGGCCGAGCCGGATGCCGGCGAGGCGCGCGGCGACGGGGTTGATCGCGCAGGCGCGCATCGCCCGGCCCACGCTCGTGAAGCGGAAGAGCAGGAAGACGAGGACGAGCGCGACCGCGGTGGTGAGGTAGACCCACTTCACCTGGTCGGTCAGGCTGGCGCCGAGGAACTTGAAGAGCCCCTGCTGGTACGCGGGCCCGGGGCGCGGGTCCTCCTTCCAGATGAGCAGCGCGGCACCGCGGATTGCGACGCCGACGCCGAGCGTTCCGATCACGAGCCCGAGCGAGCTGAGTTTCCCTCTCACCGGGGCGACGGTCAGCCGCTCCTGGAGGACGGCGACGGCCGCCACTGCGACCACCGCGAGGATTGTTGCGAGCCAGAGTGACCAGCCCGCCGCGGCGGAGACCGCGAAGAGCATGCCGCCGAGCATCACGTATTCACCGGTGGCGAAGTTGTAGACCCCGGTGACATTGGCCACGATCACGAGGCCGAGCGCCACGAAGGCGTAGATGCAGCCGACCGAGAGGCCGGAGAAGATGTATTGGCTGAGGTCGCTCATCGATCCAGTCCGTCGGTTCTAGTTGTTGCCTGCGAGGCGCTCTGCGCCGGCAGCGAAGACACCCGGGTTCCCGGCGGTCCAGGTCGCATGGAGCGTCCTGTGCTTGATCCGCCAGCCATCGGGCGTGCGGACGAGCTTGTCGACGTACGTCCCGCCGACGAGGAAGTGGTCGCCGCCGTCGGCGCCGTTGAAGACGTGCTGCGCCTGGAGGTAGCAGGTCGCGGTGGCGGTGTCGCCGTCGATCGTCGCGAGCGGCGAACCGATCAGGTGCTGCGTCGCGTCAAGACCATCGAGCGCGCCGCGGCAGAGCGTGAGAATCGCCTCAAAGCCATCGTTGATGCCACCGAGCTCAAGGTAGTCGGCGACGGCGTCGGGGGTGAAGCAGGAGCGAAGCAGCTCCCAGTCGCGGCTGTCGAGCGCCTGGGCGTAGCGATAAAGCACGTCGTCGATCAGACGACGGTCTTCAAGTTCTGTGAGCCGGTCCTCCGGCGATCCATGCGACGTCATGGGGTTGACCCTCCGCTCTCTTCCAGTACTAGTGATCCGCCGGCCCGAAGGGCCGACGTGCCGGGTGCCGAGGGCTCGAAAGCCCCCGGCACCCGGTCAAGCCGAACCGGTGGCGGGCCCTCGGCCCGCCACCGGGTACATCGTCCTACTACCTACTACCAGTCGGCGCCGGTCGGATCGGCACCCTTGGCCAGCTTGTAGCTGGGCTTGTCGCCAGCAACGTTGACCTCGATGTCGGCGTAGGCCTCCTTCCACGTACCGGTGATGCGGTGGTTCGTGGCGCTGGTCTTCGGCTTGCCGTGGCTGGTCGTGAAGTCGCCCGTGCCATCGAAGGCCTCGAGCTCGTCACGGATGGAGTCACGCGTGACCTCCTTGCCCGCCACGATCAGCTTCCGGGCTGCCTCGGCGAACAGATGCACGGCGTCATTACCGTAGATCGAGTAGTTCGCCCACTGCAGCTTCGGGAACATGGCCGCGTAGTTCTTCTTCATGTTGTCGCAGAACACACGGACCGGATCCGTTGCGGGGATCTCATCGCCGGCGGCGCACTTGTGCGCACCGATGACCAGGCCGTTCAGGGCCGGACCGGCAGCAGCGGCCAGGGCCGGCACTGCGCAGTTCTGGTCGCTGATGACCGCCTTGTCGAACAGCCCGAGCTGACGAGCAGCCTTCATGGCGTTCGGGTTCAGGCACTCGATGTAGTACGTGTCAGCCCCGCTGTTCTTCATCTTCGTCAGCTGCGGGATGAGCGCGTCCACCGGTGCGTCGTAGGCTGCCTGCTCCTCGTCGACGACCTTGCACCCAAGCGGCGGGAGCGGATCGGAGTCCGGCGTCGCCTTGAAGTTGCCCTCGCAACGCTCCTTCAGAGCGGGCGTGAGGCTGAGCGAGTAGTCGGAGTCGAAGTGCAGGACTGCCAGCTTCTTGACCGGAGCGACATTCTGATTCGCCCAGACAAGAGCCGACGTCGCGTACTCGCCGTCAGCCGAGATCGCGAAGAAGTACTTCCCGACCGGGTCGTACGCGTCGCGGCGGCCGTTGGCGTTGAAGACCGCCAGCTTGACCTTGTCGGCCTGCGCCTTGATGGCCTGACCACCACCGGCACCGGCCCACGCGACCAGCACCGAGGGATCGGCAGCGGCCTGGCGGTATGCCTGGACTGCCGTCTCCGGCGAGACGCCCTTCTTGAACTGCTTCTCCGAGATCATGACACCCTCGACGCCACCGGCGTCGTTGATCTCCTTGATGCCGATCGCAACGCCATTGGCGAAGTCGGTGCCACCCTCGGCCGGGAGGCCGACGAGGTTGCCGAAGACGAGCTCAGTCGGCTTCGCAGCCTTCTTCGCCTCGGTCGTGGTGCCACCGCTGGCGGACCCACTACCGGAATCACTCTTGTTGTCACTGCCGCCACATGCTGCGAGCCCAACTGCCGCAGTCACGATCCCGGCGGTGACGATCCAGCGGAACGGCTTGCGCCGTCCAAGAATCGCATCGCTATTCACGAACGTCTCCTCTCCAGCCGACGACGAAAACCGGCGCCGGTTTCAATTTGCGATGCGATCGTAAGTCGTCCGACTGCCGCAGGCAAACAGGAGCCGGTGCGTGTTGGAGAGAGCTACAGACACCAGGAACGCCCTATTCCAATGGCCCCGGGCATACAGAAGGCCCGCAGCACACACGGCGCACACGGGCCCTCTGAGACGGCTGGCCTGAAGGCCCTACTTCAGCAGGAAACCTGCATCCACCGGCAGCGAGATCCCGGTGACGTAGCGACCGGTGTCGGAGACGAGATAGAGGATCGCGTTGGTCACGTCATCCGACTCGATCCACGGCACGTCGATCGCGTTGGCCTGACGGTACGGCGAATCCGGCGCCTCGGCGTCCGCCTGGGTGGGCGTCTCGAGGTCCGGCATGAACAGCTTCATGATGAACTCGTTGATCACCATCGGAGTGCCGACGTTCGTCGGCGAGACCGCGTTCACGCGGATCTTCTCCGGGCCGAGCTCGAGCGCGAGCGTCTTCATCATCCCGATCACGCCGTGCTTGGCAGCCACGTAATGCGTGAGGTTCGGCACCGGCGTGTGCGAGGCGACCGAACCGGTGAAGACGATCGACCCGCCCTCGCCGTGCGCGCGAATGTGCGGGAGCCCCGCATAGAC
>WLNG01000115.1 GCA_009699915.1 Actinomycetota bacterium | reverse complement strand
TGAGTACGTCGGTTCGACGGTGGTGATGTTCCGTGGCTGACCTGACGCTGCGGGTGTGCGCCCTGTACCCCGACCTGCTGAGCATCTATGCCGATCGCGGCAACCTCCAGGTCCTGGAGCGCCGCTGCCAGTGGCGCGGCATCGCCTTCGAGATGACCACTGCAGCGATCGGTGAAGCGATCGATCCTGAGGCGCACGACCTCTACTACCTCGGCGGTGGTCAGGATCGCGATCAGCGGCTCTGCGCAGATGATCTTGTCGGGCGCAAAGCACAGAGCCTGCGTGCCGCCGCGGAGCGTGGAGCGCTCGTGTTTGGCATCTGCGGCGGCTACCAGCTCCTCGGCAGGTCGTACGAGATCGACGGCGACCTGATCCCCGGAGTCGGGCTCGTCGACGCGATCACTGTTCGGGAAGACGGCCCGCGGCTGATCGGGAACGTCGCGATCGAGGTCGAACTGCCCGGAATGAGCGAGAAACGCATCCTTGCGGGCTTCGAGAACCATGGTGGCCGCACGCAGCTGGGGTCGGGAGAGCATCCCCTCGGTCAGGTGCTGCGCGGCCACGGGAATGACGGGCGCTCGGGCGCCGAAGGCGTCCTGCGCGGTTCAGTGATCGGGACCTACCTCCACGGCCCACTCCTTCCGAAAAATGTGTGGTTCGCCGACTGGCTGATTGCGACCGCGCTGCCGAACGCAGCGCCCATGGCGGCACTCGACGACGACCTCGAGGAAGCAGCGCACGCCGCTGCGATCCGTGCCGCCGGGCTCTAACGACCGGACGATCCGAAACCGGCTGCTCCGCGAGCGTGCTCGCTGAGCTCCTGCGCCTCGACCGGCTCGGCAATCGCCACCGGGACGATCAGCAACTGTGCGATGCGGTCGCCCTCGGCCAATTCGAAACTTGATAGGCGATCGGTGTTCAGGAGCAGAACCTGAAGCTCCCCGCGATACCCCTCATCGATGATCCCCGGCGCGTTGACGACCGCGATGCCGTGACGATCGGCAAGTCCCGAGCGCGGGACGACAAACCCCGCATGGCCGGCCGGCAGCTCGATGGCAAGCCCGGTGCGCACGCGGGCGCGCTCGCCGGGGCCGAGCACGAGCGACTCGATTGCGCAGAGGTCGAGCCCGGCATCTCCGGGGTGCGCGCGTACCGGCAGACGGGCGCGCGGATCGAGGCGTTGGAAGGCGACGTTCACGCGGGCTCTCCGCGAGACGCGCTCACCGCAAATCGCGCGTAGCGCTCAGCGATCGCTTCGGGGACGCGTGCGTGGATCAGTACCCCATCCGGCCGGTCCTCACGCTGCAGATCGCCGACGCTGGCATGGAGCTCCGCGAGCCTTGCTCCCTCCGCGTAAGGCAGCAGCAACTCCACGCTGCGCAGACGACCCTCGAAATCCCGCTCGATGCGCTCGCGCAGCTCATCGAGGCCGGTCTGCTCGAGTGCGCTCACCACGACGCTGTCCGGATGAAGGCGTGAGAGCTCGCGCCGCCGGTCGTCGTCGATTCGGTCGGCCTTGTTGAAGACGAGCATCCGAGGGTTCCCGCCGGCTCCGATCTCGTCCAAAACCTCATCTACCGCGTGCATCATGGCTGCCATGTCGTCCTCGCTGGCGCTCGCATCGATGACGTGAACGATCAGTTCGGCGCGGCGTGTCTCCTCGAGCGTCGCCCCGAACGCATCGACGAGCTGGTGCGGCAGCTTGCGGATGAACCCGACCGTGTCGGTGATCAGGTAGGGGCGACCGTTCAGACGCAGGGTGCGCGTCGTCGGGTCGAGCGTGTGGAACAGCCGGTCGCGGATGCCCACCTCGGCGCCCGTGAGCGCCGAGAGCAATGTCGACTTCCCGGCGTTCGTGTACCCGGCGAGCGCGACCTCAGGCAGCGAGCTGCGTTCGCGCTCGGCGCGCATGGTGTCTCGCGAGCCGCGAACGCCGGCCAGGCGCCGGCGTAGCGCCGCAATTCTGTTACGGGCAAGACGACGGTCGGTCTCGATCTGCGTCTCGCCGGGGCCGCGGGTTCCCACCCCACCGACGCCGAGACGGTCGAGGTGGGTCCAGAGGCCCCGCATGCGCGCCATGTTGTATTCGAGCTGTGCGAGCTCGACCTGCAGCTTGCCTTCGGCGCTGTGTGCATGACCCGCGAAGATGTCGAGAATCACCGTCGTGCGATCGACGACCGGCATCTCGAGCGCCTTCTCGAGGTTGCGCTCCTGACGCGGCGAGAGCTCATCGTCACAGGCGACCACATTCGCATCGGCCGCCTTGGCGAGCGCCTTCACCTCTTCGATCTTGCCGGGACCGAGATACGTGTTCGGATGAGGCTGCTCGCGATGCTGGACTACCTGACCGACGACGGCAACGCCGGCGGTCCGCAGCAGCTCGCGCAGCTCGCTGAGATCGTCCCCCTCCTCGAGCGCGGCGATGCAGAACGCCCGCTGCTTTGCGCGAGGCTGATGTGACGCGCCGGGGCGCGGTGTCTCGCTCGTGCGGCCGTGGCGACTTCGATCCTGCACCCACACGGATTCTAGTCCGCGGGCGTGACGGCGGGACGATCATCTAGCGTCTGCGGTTGTGACCGACGTCCTTGCGCAGCGGATCGGTGCCCGCGCCCTCGAGCTCATCGACATCCCATCCGAGTCCGGATCGGAGGCAAGACTGGCCGCCCACGTCATCAGCGTCCTTGCGCAGGCGGGCGTCGCGGTGCGCGATGCCGGCGACACGTGCGTCGTGGCAGGCGCCGACGCGCGCGGCGACAAACCGCTCGTGCTGCTCGCCGGTCACTTCGACACGGTTCCGGCGCAGGACAACATCCCCGGTTCGCTCGACGGGGAGACGGTCCATGGACTGGGAGCGGCGGACATGAAGGGGGCGCTGGCTGTGATGGTCGAGCTGGCGATCGCGCAGACGGACGGATTCGGCGGGGAGCTCGACTTGGGCTTCGTCTTCTTCGGTCGCGAGGAGCTGCCGTACGCACAGTCGGCACTGACGCCGCTGCTCGCGAGCGATCCTGCGCTACGCGACGCCGACCTGGCGATCGTCATGGAGCCCACTGGCAACGAACTGCAACTCGGTTGCCTGGGCAACATCTTCGCCTCCTGGACCTTCGGCGGACGCAGCGGTCACGCTGCTCGGCCCTGGCTCGCCGACAACGCGCTCTACCGTGCCGCGGAAGGCCTGCGGGCCGTCGCGCAGAGCGATTACCCCACCGTTGAAATCGACGGTCTCAGCTACCGGGAGGTTGTGTCCGTGACGGGCATCGCCGGCGGCATCGCACCAAATGTCATTCCGGATTCCGCGGTCGCCCAGGTGAATCACCGCTATCCCCCAGGGCTGCGCTCAGTCGAAGCCGAGGAACGGCTCCATGCGCTCTGCGATCCGCACGGCACACTCGAGATCCTGAGCAACGCGCCATCAGGCCCGCTTCCTGCCGGAAATCCGCTGGTCGAACGTCTGCGGGTTATGGGCGGACTCGAGGTGGCGGCCAAGCAGGCATGGACGCCGGTGGCGGAGTTCGGCAGCGCCGGAATCGACGCAGTCAACTTCGGTCCGGGCGACCCCGGACAGGCCCACGCCCGCACGGAATCGGTGACGCTCAGCGCGCTGGCGGCCTCCTACCGCACGCTGGAGTCGTTCGCTCGAGGTGCGTGATGGACCTCAACCCGCTGATCGACGAGCTTGGGACCTATCCATTCGCGAGACTCACCGACGCTCGCGCGCGGCTTGAGGCGAGTGGCGTTCAGCTGATCGACTTCGGCGTCGGTGAGCCACGAGAGCAGACGCCGGCATTCATCCGCGAGGCGCTGATCGATGCAGTCAGCGGCGAGCCGATCTCCGCGTATCCGCTCGCAGCTGGGCTCGCGGAGCTGCGCGAGGCGATCGCGGAATGGGCGCACGGCCGCTTCGGCGTACGGCTGGACCCTGACCTCGAGATCCTGCCGACGCTCGGTACCAAGGAGGCGATCTTCCACCTCGCCCAGGTCCTCATCGGTAAGGGGAGTTTGCGCGACGTCGTCGCCGTCACGACTCCGGGTTACCCGGTGCCGCTCCGCGGCGCGCGGTTCGCAGGCGCGCAGGTTGTCGAGATCCCACTCGATCCGCAGCAGGATTGGATGCCGGACCTCGACCGGATCGCCCCTGACCTCTGGCGCCGCCTGGCGATCCTCTGGGTCAACCTGCCGAACAACCCGACCGGAGCCGTCGCGCCGCCCGGATGGTTTGCGGATCTCGCGGCGCGCTGCCGCAGGGAGGGCGTCCTGCTCGCCTCCGATGAGGCGTACAGCGAGATCTGGCTCGAGGGCGAGCCACCCGACTCGGTGCTTGGTGTCGATGATCCGACCCACGTCCTCGCGTTCCACTCGCTCTCCAAGCGCTCGGCGATGCCGGGCTATCGCTCAGGGTTCGTCGCCGGGGACCCGATGCTGATCGCGGCGATGAAGCAGGTGCGCCCCTCGCTCGGCGTGACACCGCAGGCATTCGTCCAACGCGCCTCGATCGCTGCATGGCGCGATGAGGGGCATGTCGGCGAAATGCGCGACCGCTATCGAGCAAAACGCGACATCCTCGTCCCGGCTCTGCGCGCCGCGGGGCTGGAGCCGGTCGGCGGGCCAGGCGGGTTCTTTCTCTGGTGCCGAGTCGACGAGAATGCCGAGACGCTCGCGGCGCGACTGCTCGATCACGGCCTCGTCGTCGCGCCAGGGACGTTCTTCGGCCCGAGCGGCGCGGGACACGTGCGCGTGGCCCTCGTGCCCTCGCTTGAGGACTGCGAGCACGCGGCGCGCCTCCTGCGCGCCTTCGCGGGATAGATTGGCCTCGTGAGCGAGCGCACACAGCACCTGGACGCCTGGGCCCTTGGCCTAGCGACAATCTCGCATGCGGGACGCGTGCTCGACGTGCGCTATCCCTCCCCCGCACTGGGACCGCCGCCCGAACGGTTCGCGGCGGGGAGCACGGAGATCGCTCCGGTTGACGCACAAGAGCTCGATGGAGTGACGCTCGCACAGGCCGCTGGCGAGGATCCGTTGCGCGACGTTCGTCGTGCGCTCGTGGTGACGGTGATCGCCGATCTCGCGGAACCCCCGGCCGACGCGCAGGATGCCTACCTGCGTCTGCACCTGCTCTCGCATCGACTCGTCTCCCCCGGCTCGATCAGCGTCGACGGGATCTTCGCGGTGCTCCACAACGTTGTCTGGAGCTCGCTCGGTCCGTGTGACCCTGACGGGTTTGACGCGGTTCGCACGCGAGCGCTCGCTGCCGGGGTCCACGTGGGCGTCACCTCGGTCGACAAGTTCCCGCGCATGACCGATTACGTGGTTCCTGCCGGCGTGCGCATCGCAGACGCCGACCGTGTCCGCCTCGGCGCGCATCTGGCCGAGGGGACCACCGTGA
>WLNG01000114.1 GCA_009699915.1 Actinomycetota bacterium | reverse complement strand
TCATCGTCGACCCGGCAACGAAGACCGACTCCGGGTCGACGACGACCGGGACGACGACGACTCCTGCGAAGAGCCCGTCCTCCGGTGGAAAGGTCGTGCGGACCATCGCGCGGACCGAGCCGGTGTATCAGGTGGATCTGCGCTTCGGCAGAGGGGCGCTCAAGCGCATCGGCCGCGACGTTGCACGGCTGAGCATCTTCCCATCGGCTCGGCGCCCCGCGGTGGTCTTGCTCGGAGTGCGAACTGGGGGACGCGGCGCCGTCTTCCTCGTCGAGGAGGGCGTGAAGGTCTCCGGCGAGGGGCACTGCCATCCGGACGCTGCTCGCTGCAGAACGTTCGAACTGCGCACCGGTGCCACCGAGATGATCCAGGTAACCGGACGCGACGGAGTCGTGCGCACCTACCAGCTCGATCTTCTGGGCATTCCGAAGGTCATGATGACCAAGAGCGACGCGGCCGAGGCATACGCCCGCGCATCGGCTGCCGGGTCGAAGCTCCTCACGAAGGATGGCCGCCCCGGAGCACGGCGCACGCAGCTCTACGGCTGGCGCTGGGACCCCGACACGGCTCTGCTGACGCCGATCGCGCAGGCCGCCTCCGGGGCGCCGCAGACCGGTCCAGGACGCAGTGCGCCGCTCGTCGAGCCCAAGATTCGGGCGGCGCAGGTTCCGGGCAGCGTCCGCGGCGGATAGTCTGAGGCGCGCATGCCCCTGCGCCTCATCACCGCCGGTGAATCCCACGGCCCCGGTCTCACCTGCCTTGTCGAGGGCCTCCCGGCGGGCCTTCAGCTCGATCAGGAGCGCCTGAACCGCGATCTCGCGCGCCGTCAGCTCGGTCATGGCCGCGGTGGCCGGATGAAGATCGAGACCGATCGCGCCTTCGTCACGGCCGGCGTTCGGCACGGGCGCACCCTCGGTGGGCCGATCGCGCTGCAGATCGCCAATCGCGACTACGCGAACTGGGAAGAGCGGATGAACCCTTGGCCGGTGACGGCCGAGATTCCCGAGGTCCACCTGCCCAGGCCGGGCCATGCCGACCTCGTCGGAGTTTGGAAGTACGGCCTCACGGACGTGCGCGACATCCTTGAACGCGCGAGCGCACGCGAGACGACCGCGCGCGTCGCGGGCGGCGCGCTCTGCCGAGAGTTCCTCGCTGCGCTCGGCGTCGAGGTCCGCTCACACGTCGTGCAGATCGGGACCGTGTACGCGCCCGCGGCGACCGGACCGCTAGCGGTCGACGACTTCGACGCCGTCGATGACAATCCCGTCCGCTGCCTGGACGCTGAGGCCGGCCGCTTGATGGTCGAGCACATCAATGTCCAGCGCAAGGCGAACGAGTCGATCGGTGGCGTGTTCGAGGTCGTGGCATACGGGCTCGTGCCGGGACTCGGCTCGCACGTCTCCTGGGAGACGCGTCTCGACGGGCGCATCGCCGCTGCAATCTGCTCGATCCAAGCCGTGAAGGGCGCCGCGCTCGGTGATGGCTGGGACCTCGCCGCGCGCCCCGGTTCACTCGCCCACGACGAGATCCTCTTCAGCGAGGAGCGGGGCTATCACCGCGAGACCAACCGCAGCGGCGGACTCGAAGGGGGCATGACCACCGGTGAGCCGCTGATCGTGCGCGGAGCCATGAAGCCGCTCCCGACGCTGACGCAGCCGCTGCGTTCGGTCGACATCTCGACGCGCGAGCCCGCTCAGGCGCTTCGCGAGCGCACCGACTCGTGCACCGTTCCGGCCGCCGGGGTGGTCGCAGAGGCGATGCTCGCTTTCGTGCTGGCCGAGGCCTACCGCGAGAAGTTCGGCGGCGATCACATCGATGACGTGCGCGACGCCGTTGCGCACTACCGCGAGCGCATCGGGTGGAAGGCACGCTGACCCGCAGCCTCGTCTTCACCGGCTTCATGGGGGCCGGCAAGACGACCTGCGCACGTGAGGCCGGCCGCGCCCTCGGCCTGAACGTCCATGACGCCGACGCGGTCCTCATCGAGCGTCTCGGCGAGAGCATCGACGCCTTCTGGGCACGGGAGGGCGAAGCAGCCTTCCGTCGCGAGGAGGAGCGAACCGTGCTCGAACTGCTGGCCGGCCCGCCCGCGGTCATCGCACTCGGCGGCGGGGCGCTCGGATCTCTCGCGACCCGCGAGGCGCTCCAGGCGCACGCGGTCGTACTGCTCGACGTCGACGCCGAGACCGCTTGGTCGCGTGTTGCGGGGAGCGCGAGGCCGCTTGCCAAGGACCGCGCGGCCTTCGAGGCACTCCACGCTGAGCGGCTGCCGGTGTACCGAGCGGTCAGCAACGCCGTCCTGCCGGCCGGTGGGCCGCCGGTAATCCAGCGTGCGCAGCATGCGCTGGCCGCGCTCGCACGCGCAGATGCGCCTGGCGTTCGTCTGCTCTGGGCCAGCAGCGCCTCCGGTGACTATCCGGTCTGGGTGGGGCCGGGAGCCGCATCCGCTCCGTGGCCGCTGCCGGACAGCTCGCGCCGGTTCTGCGTGACCGACCAGACCGTTGCCGAGCTGCACGCAGGCCGGATCGCGCAGCTGAGCGGGATGGTCGAGATCCCGGCCGGGGAGCAGCACAAGACGCTCGCCACCGCGGAGCTCGTCTGGCGGGCGCTGGTGGCACAGGGAGCCACGCGGGGCGATCACATCGTTGCGGTCGGTGGCGGCGTGGTCGGCGATCTAGCAGGTTTCTGCGCCGCGACGTTCCAGCGGGGGATCCCGGTGGTCCAGATGCCGACGACACTGGTTGCGCAGGTTGACTCCGCCTACGGCGGGAAGACCGGCGTGGACCTGCCGGAGGCCAAGAACTACGTTGGCGCCTATCACCAGCCTGCGGGAGTGCTCGTCGATCCGGGCCTCCTCACGACCCTGCCGGCCGCTGAGTTCGCCGCAGGCTACGCCGAGGTGCTGAAGACCGCGCTGATCGCCGGCGGGCCGCTCTGGGATGCGGTCGGCTCAGGTGCGCCGGTGGACGAGCAGATCATCTTTGAGTGTGCGCGCACGAAGCTCGCGATCGTCGCTCAGGACGAGCGCGACGGCGGCCTGCGCCAGGTTCTCAATCTCGGTCATACCGTCGGCCATGCGCTTGAGACGACCACCGGCTATGCCCGGCTGCGCCACGGGGAGGCCGTCGGTCTCGGCCTGCTCGCCGCGCTGCGCCTCTCCGGTGCGGACGAGCTGCGCGGGCAGGTCAGGGGACTATTGGAGGAGGCGGGTCTGCCGGTGTCGATCGAGGGTGTCGACGTCGATGCAGTCATCGCGGCGACCGCCAAGGACAAGAAGCGCATCAGTGGCGAGGTGCCCTTCGTCCTCTGTGCGGCACCCGGCGATGTGCGTCACGGAGCTCAGGTCGCCGCCGATGATCTGCGCGCCTCGGTCGCCGAGATCGTCGTCTGACGGTCCTCCCGGCGCCGCACCCCGAACGTCTCGAGTGCGAGCAGCGTGACGGCGGGCAGCATCCACGCGAGGTAGACGAGCGACTGCCAGTCCTTGCGGAGCGCATCGGGGAGCACGACGAAGCTCAGGTGGCCGAGCGCCATCAGCAGCATCGCCCGCCATGGGAGACCCCGCTTGACGAGCGCCTCCCAGGTCGCAAGAGCCAGGATGGCCGGCACGGCGTAGTAGATCGTGTTCCAGGGATCCAGCAGGCTGCGCAGCAGGATCAGCAGGGCGAACAGCGCGAGCGCGTCCGTTGGCTCCACGGCACGCCGGCGCAGCCGCAGCGCGAACGCCGCGCTGACTGCGGCGCCCACCACGATGATCAGCGGGTGGGCCCAGCGTCGCAGGAATCCGGGACCCCGATATCCGATCGCGTCGCTGACCGGACTGCGCACGTGCTCGTGCAGGAACCAGAAGAGCTGCTGTGGATGGAAGATGAACGGGGTCTCGGAGGTCGCCCGCGCCGTCGCCTGAACGCCTCCGGGGCGCGCGATCAGGAAGGGAAGCTCAAGCACCACTGCAGCACCGAGGGCCCAGAGAAGCAGGCGCCATCGATCGCCGGTGGCGGCGCAGAGGACCGGACCGACGGCGAGCAGAGCCCACGGCTTGAAGGCGACCGCGAGCCCGAGCGCGAGGCCTGCCCATGCGGTTCGCCCGTCGAGCGCCGCCAGGATCGCCAGCACGCAGAGCGCGCCGGTCATCGTCTCCTCGGGGTGGCCCATCCGCGCAGCGCGCAGCAGCCATGGGGCGATCAAGATCACCGCGATGACCACCGCGCGCGTCAGGCGGTCACGGCCGATGGCCGCGAGCCGGCCGTCGAGATGCCAGGCGAGGAACGCCAGGACCAATCGGCACGCGAACGCGCCCGCGATGTAGATCCCCGTCGCACCGGTTCCCAGCCAGTCGGCGAACAGAATGAACGGCACGCGCGGCAGGACCGAGGGGCCATACACCGGCGCCTGGCTCAGAAACGCTCCGATGTCCCCGCGCAGCAGTTCCTCCACGGCGGGCCGGAGCTCGGCGATGTAGTCGCCGGTCGCCGTTGAGCTCCACGCGATCGCCGCCGAGAGCGCCACGAGGACGATGAGGAGCACGGAACGATCCTGCGAGCGAGTCACCGCGCGCAATCCTCGCAGGCTCGTCCGCCGCCCGATCCGTTCCCGTTGCGCCCGGTCGACATGCGACACTTCGGCGGTGCTCGCGCACAATCGCATCATGGTCCTCCACGGGGTCAATCTCGACCAGCTTGGGAGCCGTGACCCGGAGCACTACGGAAGCCTGACGCTTGCGCAGCTCGAGCAGCACATCGCTGGCTGGGCCGCCGAGCTTGAGCTTGAGACGCGCTTCTTCCAGACGAACCTCGAGGGCGAGTTCGTCGAGCAGCTCCATCACAGCCGCGAGCTTGCCGACGCGCTGATCCTCAACCCGGGCGCCTGGACCCACTACTCCTGGGCGATTCGGGACGCGCTCGAGATCGCCGGCCTGCCGACCGTCGAGGTGCATCTCAGCGATGTCATGCGACGCGAGGAGTTCCGTCGCGTCTCGGTGGTCGGCGATCTGTGCGTGGCGACGGTCAGCGGAAAGGGTGCCGACGGCTACCGGGAGGCACTGGAGCTGCTGCAGCGGCGGCTCGCGGAGTCCGCTGCCTGATGCCCGATCGCGCTCGCGCGCACGCCCTTGCGGCGGCCGCAGCGCCTCACGGGGTTGAACACCTCCTGGTCGGGTCCGGGCCGAACCTGCGTTGGCTGACGGGCTTCACCGGATCGAATGGCCTCGCGATCCTCGACGTGGCGCAGGGGAGTGGGGCCGGCGGGATCTTCCTCACGGACTTCCGCTACATGGAGCAGGCCGCGGTCCAGCTCGCAGGCGGATGGGATCTGCGCCGATCGGCGCAGGAGCTTTTCGGCCCCGGTCTTGCGGACCTCTTTGGCGACGAGCGTGCGGACGAGATCGGAAGAGCGTCG
>WLNG01000113.1 GCA_009699915.1 Actinomycetota bacterium | reverse complement strand
TCCTGGGGCGACGAGATGCAGGCCGTCACCGTCGGGTGGCACGGAGAACCCGGCGGCCTCCAGCGGCTCACGAAAGCGTACCGCGCCATCTCCAACCGCCAGCGCGGCGGCACCGCTCCCGGGGGAGAGCGCTGCGAGGGCATCGGGGGCCAATGCACACTGAGCCAGATCGCAGACCCCATCGGCGTCCCAGCGGGCGGCGAAGGCCTCCCCGCGCCGGGCGTCGATCGCCGCCAGGACGCCGAATCCCGACCGGCGTGCGGCCCGGGCAAGCACCTCGAGCGTCGAGACGGGGACAAGTTCGGCGCCTGAGGCCTGTGCGAGTGCGCGTGCGGTCGCGACGCCGATCCGCAGCCCGGTGAACGTTCCCGGCCCGACGCCGACGCCGATCCGCTCGACGTCAGACCACCGCAGCCCGGCATCCGCCAGCAGGCGGTCTGCGAGTTCCAGCAGACGACGCGCGTGGTTGGGGCGCGCGCCGGGCGCCGGATCGTCGCGCAGTCCCGACGTCTCGCCGCAGGCGGCGCGCAGACCCGCCACGGTGGCGGCCGTCGCCGTGTCGAATGCGAGCACGACGCTCATGGCGCGCGCCGCTCGAACGTCACCGCCCGCCGGCCATCGGCGAGGTGCTCGAACCGGACACGGGCGGCGACCCGCTCGGGGTCGATCCATCCGAGACCCTGCTCCGGCCATTCCACGAAGACGATGCGATCCTGACCCAGATCCTCCTCGAGCAGCCCGCCATCGTCGGACGGACCGCTGAGCCGATGGAGATCGAGATGCGACACGGGCGCCCGCCCGTCCTCGTAGCGGCGCGCGAGCGTGAAGGTGGGGCTCGTCACCCGGCCGGCGACGCCGAGCGCGCGGCAGGCGCCGCGAACAAAGGTGGTTTTGCCGGAGCCGAGCTCACCGCTGAGCAGTACGACATCACCTGGCGCCAGTCCCTCAGCGAGTTCGGCTGCGAGCCGCTCGGTCTCCTCGGGCGCCTGCGTGACGACCGGCTCAGCGCCGGGCATGGCCGCCCCGGCGCAGGCCGAAGCCCAAAGCCAGGAGGACGATGCCCAGACCGGCGATCAGTCGCAGATCAAAACCGGTTCGCGCGAGTACCGGCGCGGGCGCAATGGTCTTCTCGGCAGGTGCGGCCTGGTCGAGAGCCTGGTTCTCTCCGGTCGCCTGCGTGCCGGATGAATCCTTCGACCCGGTGGTCTGCGAGGTCTGATCCCCGGCAAGCGGATCGGAGTACTGCTCGTCGCCTGCGTTCTGCCCGAAAGCCACCGAGGGCAGCGCGAGCGAGGCGACCATGAGCAGCAGCGACGTCGACGTACGCAAGGACATGACCGGAGCGTAGACGACGGCGCAGCCGATCGGACTCGCTCAGAGCTGCTCGGCGATCCGCGACGCCTCACGCCGGAACACCCAGAGACCCAGCGCGCAGACCCCGACGCCGATCGCAGCGGCCACGGCCAGCCGCCATCCACCCATCCCGAGATCCCCAAGCGTGGGCGACGACGGGTCGATGATCCAGCGACGGGCGAGCGTGAAGAGCGGCGTCAGCGGGTTGAGCGCGATCACGTCGCGCAGCCCCTGCGGAACGATCTCCAGCGGATAGAGAACGGGCGTCCCGTAGAAGAGGACTGTGGCCAGGACCGACCAGATGATCCCCAGATCACGCAGGCGGGGGTAGAGCGCGGAAAGCAGCAGCGAGATCCCGGTGGTGAGCGCTACGAGCAGCCCGAGAAGCACCGGGAAGAGCAGCCATGTCCAGGTCGGCGTCACCCCCCAGGCGAGCACGAAGACGAAAACGACGGTGAGGTTCAGCCCCAAGGTGAAGAGCGTCGTGAGGATCACCGACAGCGGGATCACCAAGCGCGGGAACTGCGTCTTGCGCACGACGGCCTCCTGCGCGACGACCGAGCCCACCGCGGCATTCGTCGCCTCCTGAAAGAACCCAAAGAGCACGATGTTGAAGAGCAGCAGCACCGGGTAGTCCGGCACGTCGGACCCGATCCGGAAGATCTGCGTGAAGACCAGCAGCAGCACCCCGAAGAGCAGCAGCGGCTTGGCAAGCGCCCAGAGATAGCCGAGCGCAGTCCCGAAGTAGGTCTTCTTGAAATCGGTGACGGCGATGATCCAGAGCAGCTCGAGCGCGCGCCGGCGCCCGCCGCCGAGCATGCTCGGGCCCGGGACGTCGGTGAGTGGGCCCGGGGGCTCGCGGCGTACCGGTTCGGCGCTCATCGGGCGGACTTCTCATCGCGCAGCAAGGACAGATCGTGCTCGAGGCGCAGCATGCTGTCCCCCGGCGCTCCGGTGACCTCGAAGTCCAGCAGTCGAAAGTGCTGCATCGCCCAGGTATCCGCGCCGCGATCGGCCCGGATGAAGCAGTCGAGCACGTAATGCCCCGGTGCGAGCGGATTCGCAATCGAACCCTGCACGCTCAGGCGCTCCCCGGCCCCGACCCGATGGGGCACCTCCAGATCGAAGACTCCGATGGGAAGTCCTGACTCCGGCCGGATCTGGACCCGCATTCCACCGGCGCTCAGCTCGGCGACCGCTTGGAACACGGCATCGAGCCGGATCGGCTGCCCGACGGGCACCGTCCGGATCTCCTGGCCGCCCTGGCCACGCAGTTGCGCCCGGACGAGATGGGCGTGATTAACGGCGACGATCCGCTCCCCACCCGGTCCGGCGCCCGGAACCTCCTGCGCGAACTGCAGGCTGTTGTAGGCCAGCGCAACCTCGGCCGGATCGCCGATCTGGCGGATCTCGCCCTCCTCCAGCAGCATCGCGCGGTGACAGAGCTGCTGAACGGTCGCCATGTCGTGCGTCACCAGGACGATCGTCGTCCCTGAGGCGCGGCGTTCGCGGAAGACGTCCATGCAGCGGCGCGCGAAGGCCGCGTCGCCGACAGCGAGGACCTCGTCAACGAGCATGATGTCGGCCTCAGCCTGGACCATCACCGCGAACGCCAGCCGGACGAGCATCCCCGACGAGTAGTTCTTCAGCTTGAGCTCGTCGAAGCCGCGCAGTTCAGCGAAGTCGAGAACCGCGTCGGTGCGCGCGAGCGTCTCGCGCCGGGTGAGTCCCATCAGGACGCCGTTGAGCTCGATGTTCTGTCGCCCGGTGAGCTCCGGGTTGAAACCGACGCCGAGCTCGATGAAGGGCGCCATCCGACCGGCGACCCGCACGCGCCCGCCGTCGGCCCGGTAGATGCTGGCGAGGATCTTCAGCAGGCTGCTCTTCCCCGAGCCGTTACGCCCGACGATCCCGAAGAATTCGCCCTGACGCACGTCGAACGAGATGCCTCGCAGCGTGTCGAGCGTGCGGTAGTCGGCACGAGTCAGTGGCCGCGCGAGCCGCTCCATGAGCGAATCTACGCGGTGCTCGGGGACGCGGAAACTCTTGTGTAGATCACGGACCTCGATCACCACAGGTGCGTCGACGGGCTGCTCTGCGGTGGGAGTTGTCACAGCGCGGGGCAGCGTATCGGGCCACCGCACGATCTATGGTCCCGTTCCTGATGATCGCCTTCGCAAGCGCCATCACACAGCCCGACGTGTTCGACACGTGCGCGGCCCCGGGCATCCGGCGGGCCTCCGAGCCCGGCGCGGAGGTCCTGGAGATCGCGTCGCGGGGCACGCTCTTCAGCGCCTACAACCAGGCGCTCGACTGGGCGCGCGGTCTGGACGACCTCGAGGCGCTGGTGCTCCTGCACCAAGACACCGAGATTGTCGAGGAGGACTTCTGCGCGAAGGTCCGCGCCGCGCTTGCCGACCCGGACGTCGCGATCGTGGGCTGCGTGGGCGCCGTCGGCGTGCGCAGCATCGCGTGGTGGGAGTCGTCGATCGTGACGGCCTCGTTCGTGCACCGATACCACGAGTTCGGCGGCGGCGACCTGCCGTCGATGACCTGGGACTGGGCCTTCGCCCCTGGCTACGCGCGTCTCGGAGAGGTCGAGACCGTCGATGGATTCTTGCTGGTGCTCTCGCCATGGGCGCTTGCGAACCTGCGATTCGATGAGTCGCTCGGCCAGATCCACGGGTACGACCTCGACCTCTGCCTGCAGGCACGCGCCGCCGGGCGCAAGGTCGTGACCGCAGACCTGCGCGCGATCCACCATCGGTCGCTCGAACTGATCCGGGATCTCGACGAATGGGCGCAGGCAAGCGTCCGCGTGACGCGCAAATGGGAAGAGCGGTTTCCGCAGATCGGGGCGGGAATGGGCACGTGGCGCGATCGTGCGCTGCGCGCGGAGGCCGACGCCGACGCCGCGATGCTGTTCGCACACCTGCGACGGCGGCGTGGCGACGCACACGCGGGAGCGGTGCGACGGCGAGCAGCGCGCGTCGGCCGGCGGCTCGCCTCCCCACGGCGCCGACCGGCGGCGGAGCAGGAATGATCGCCTTCGCCAGCGCAGTCGCGGACCCCGCCGCCTATCGGCGCTTCGCAGGTCCCGGCGTCGAGCGGACCGCCGAGTCCGACAGTCCCGTCATCACCTTCATGGATGCCGGCGGCCCCGGCCGCACGCTGAACCTCATCCTCCAGGAGGCCGCTCGCCTGCCCGGGCTGGAGGCGCTGGTACTGATCGATGACCACACCGAAATCGTCGATCGCACCTTCTGCACCAAGGTGCGTGAGCTCTTCGCCGATCCGCAGGTCGCGATCTCCGGCTGCATCGGCGGCTCGGATTTCCGGGGGATCGCATGGTGGACGGGAACGGTCCGTGGGGCATCCATCATCCAGATCCATCATGACTCCGCTGGCGGGGAGCTCACAGCCTTCGACTGGGGTCCGGCACCCGACCCGGCGGGAGCGGTCGACGCGATTGCAGACCTGCTGATGGTGCTCAGCCCCTGGGCTGTCACGAACCTGCGGTTCGATGAGTCGCTCCCGTCACGCCTCGGACTCGGGATCGACCTCTGCCTGCAGGCGCGTGCCGCGGGTCGCACGGTGCGCACCGCGCCGTTCGAGGTCGTCTCCCACCGCCCGCTCGAACCGCTCCAGCCCGAGCAGCAGGAGGAGTGGGTGCTCGCGCACCGCGCCGCCGCAGAGCGCAGCGAGGACGCAGCCGACCCGGACTCCGAGGCCTGGAAGGAGCGCGCCCGCCGGGCCGAGGCGCGTCGCGAGGCAGCACGCCTGCACTACTACTTCACCGACCTGCACTACGACGCGCAGCGTCTGCGGCTTCTGCGACGCGTCAAGGCGCTGCCGCTCGGACACCTGCACAACCTCGCGCGGCGCACGCGCGACACGCTGCGCGACCTCTAGGTGCGGCGCAGACGCTCGCGAGCGGCGAGCAGGGTGCGCTTCGCCCGCAACGTCGCGACGTGCCGGCGTCCCTGAGCTTCGGGAGACGGTGCGAAGTGGCGCGTGAGGTGATGGACGCGGTTGCCCTCAAGCGCTT
>WLNG01000112.1 GCA_009699915.1 Actinomycetota bacterium | reverse complement strand
GCCAGGTGCGGTGAGACGGCCGGGCCGAAGGTCCGCAGCGTCACGTCCGCGGGGTCTGCGCCGGCCGCGGCAGCCAGCAGCTCATGGTCGGGGGCGCGGCCGGGCTCCGGCTCATCGAGTCCGGTGACCGCCGGCTTGATCGCCGCGACGCGCAGCCCTCGTGCGTGCAGTGCCGCGAGGATCGAGGCCGCGAGCATGGTCTTCCCGACGCCGGTGTCGGTGCCGGTGACGAAGAGCCGGGGCTGAGGCCGGCTCATGCGACGGCGGGCTGGCCGTGATCCTCGTGTGGGAGGCGCGCAGGCGCAAGGCCCGCATCGCGCGCGGCACGCCCGAGGATCTGCGCCGCGCCGCGCAGCTCCTGGGCGGTATGCGTGGACATCACCGTCAGCCGCAGGCGCGAGGTCCCCGGTGCGACGGTCGGCGGGCGGATGCCCTGGGCGAAGACGCCGTCTTCGAGCGCCATCTCACAGAGGTCCATCGTGGTCTGCGCATCGCCGACGATCAGCGGGATGATGTGGGTGCTGGAGTCCGCGGTGTCCAGACCCTCGTCGCTCAGCGCGGCGCGCAGGACGTTGGCGTTGTCTTGCAGGCGCTCGACGGCGTGATCGTCGTCCATCAGCAGTTCCAGGGCGGCAAGCGCCGCTGCCACCGACGGCGGCGCAGGCGCCGTCGAGAAGATCAGCGAGCGGGCGCTGTTGACGAGCCACCGCGCCATGTCGTCGCCGCAGGTCACGTAGGCGCCGTAGGACCCGAGCGCCTTGCCGAGCGTCCCGATGACGACGTCCACCTCACCTTCCAGCCCGGCGGCGTGCACCGCGCCGCGGCCACCCGGGCCGATGCAGCCGACGGCGTGGGCTTCGTCCACTGCCAGGCGCACGTTGTGGCGACGGGCCAGCTCGGCGAGCCCGGTCAGCGGCGCGATGGCGCCGTCCATCGAGAAGACGGAGTCGGTGACGATCAGCGAGGCGCGCCGGCCAGCCTCTTCAAGGCCCCAAGCAAGGTGCTCGAGGTCGCGGTGTCGATAGACGAAGGTCTTCGCCCGTGAGAGTCGGCAGCCGTCGATGATCGATGCATGGTTGAGCTCGTCCGAGAAGACCACCTCGCCCTCACGGGCGAGCGACCCGATCACGCCCTGGTTGGCCAGGTATCCGGAGCCGAAGAGCACGGCGGCATCGCTGTTCTTGAAGTCGGCGAGCCGCTTTTCGAGCGCTCGGTGGATCCGCATCGTCCCGGACACCAGGCGCGACGCTCCGGCGCCCGCCCCCCAGCGCATCGCCGCATCGGCGGCCGCCTCGCGGACGCGCGGATGATCGGCGAGCCCGAGATAGTTGTTCGAGCAGAGCAGCAGCACCGGCCGGCCGTCGAGCACGATCCGCGGCCCCTGCGGACCGCTGACGATGCGCAGTCGGCGGTAGAGGCCCCGGTCGCGCAAGTCCTCCAGGCGCTGGTGCAGGTCGGTCATCTCAGACCGCGGTCTCCTCGGGCTCGACCTGGAGGGCGTCAGGCCAGGCGTTCGGAGCACCGTCGGGACGCCGCGGGATCCGCGAGTCGGCCGGGCGGTAGCGCAGCTGCTCCGACGGGTCCCACAGGCGCACGGTGAGGTCGACGTCACCGCTGGGCGTGTAGTCGTCGAGGTACTCGTCGATCAGGTCGGGCGTCTCGCCGTCGAGGACGCCGGAGCGGTTGTCGGGGCGGGGGTTGGCGCCGTTGTCGGGCTGGCGCGAGATGTTCAGCCCCTGCTCGGTGAACATCGCCCGGTCCTGTTCGGGCGTGTTGCCGAGCGTCGTGAGGAAGTTCCCCATCATCACCCCGTTGACGCCGGCGCGGATCGCCAGTGGCTGCAGCTCGGCAAGATTCTCGACGCGCCCGCCGCAGAGACGGAAGAGGGCTTCGGGCAGGATCAGGCGGAAGATCGCGATCCACTTCACCGCCTCCCAGGGATCCATCAGCTGGCGATCGCCGAACTTCGTCCCGGGCTTGGGGATGAGCAGATTGATCGGGACGCTCGTCGGGTCGATCGAGGCCAGCTCGAAGGCCATCTGGACCCGCTGTTCCTCGCTCTCGCCGAGGTTGAGGATCCCGCCGACGCAGGTCTCCAGCCCAGCTTCCCGAACCGCGTCGATCGTGCGCAGGCGCCCGTCATAACGGACGGTGGTCGAGACCTCGTCGTAATAGGACTCCGCCGTCTCGACGTTGTGGTGGACGCGCTGGACCCCGGCATCCTTGAGCTGGCGGGCGCGTTCGACGCTCATGTGGCCGATCGACGCGCAGCGCTTGAGGTTCGTGTGCTCGGAGACCAGCCGGATCCCGTCGAGGTACTTCTGGAAGTCGCGCTTCGAGAGGCCCTGGCCCTGAGTGACCATGCAGAAGCGATGCGCACCCGCGGCCTCGGCGGCGCGGGCGTGCTCGAGGATCTGCTCGGGCTCCATCATCGCGTGCATCGGCGTCTCGGCCTCAGCGAACCGGGACTGGGCGCAGAAGCCGCAGTCCTCGGCGCAGCCACCGGACTTCGCATTGACGAGCGAGCACATGTCGGTGCTGTCGCCGAAGCGCTCCACGCGCGCCGCCCAGGCGCGCTCGACGAGCACTTCGATGTCCTTGGGGTCGGTCAGCGCACCGAGCTCGAGGGCTTCGGACGGCGTGATCAGCGGTGGCATGAAACGACGATCTCCAATGGTGGCGGTGGTTCAGGGAGCCTGTCAGCGGCCCCGGACGCCCCCGGCGGGGACGACCACATCATCCATTGTCCAGATCTGCGACGAGCGGCGCGTGGTCGCTGGGCTTGGGGCCCTTGCGCAGCTCGCGTGCGATCGCGCACGAGCGCAACCTCGGGACGAGCCCCTCGGACACCAGCAGCAGGTCGATGCGCATGCCCAGCCCGCGGTGGAAGCTCCCGCCGCGGTAGTCCCACCACGTGTGGTGGACGCCGTCGGGATCGAGCACCCGGTAGGCATCCAGAAGGCGTCCGGTCTGCAGCAGCTCGCGCAATCGCCCGCGCTCATCCTCGGTGACGTGCGTGGCCCCCGCGAAGGCCGCCGGGTCGTAGACGTCGATGTCCTGCGGCGCGACGTTGAAGTCCCCGCCGACGATCAACGGCTCGCCCGCCAGCTCGCGCCCGCGCGCTCCCAGCGCATCGAGGAAGCGCAGCTTCTCGGCGAAGGGCGCGCTGCCGACCTCGCGCCCGTTTACGACGTAGACGCTCGCCACTCGCACGCCGAGCCCGGGGACGAACGCCTCGATCCAGCGCGCCTCCTCGGGACGCGCCTCGCCGGGGAGGCCGGACCGCGCCTCGGTCAGGCCGAGGCCCGCGCGGGCGAGGATCGCCACGCCCGCCCAGCGTCCGCCGCTGTGATGGATGCTCTCGTATCCGGCGGCGCGCAGCTCCTCATCGGGATAGGCCTCCGGAGCGACCTTCGTCTCCTGCAGGAGCGCAACGTCGGGCGCGACGCCCTCGAGGAACTCGAGCACGCGCGGCATGCGCGCGCGCAGGGAGTTGACGTTCCAGGTGGCGACCCTCACCGGCCCTGCCAGCGGGGCTCGCGCTTCTCGGCGAACGCCCGCACTCCCTCCTGCAGGTCGGCCGAGGCGAAGCACGCCTTGCGCAGCGCGAGCAGCTCGCGTTCGATCTCGGGGTCGAGCGTGACCTGCGCGCGGCGCAGCTCGCGCAGGACGCGCTTGGTGCCGCGCACGCTCAGCGGCGCGTTGCCCGCGATCTCGGTCGCCCAGCCGAGCGCGACGCTTTCGAGCTCCTCATCGGAGACGAGCTCGTTGACCAGGCCCCAGTCGAGCGCCGTCTGCGCGCCGATCCTCCGGCCGCCGAGGAAGAGCTCGCGGGTGCGCGGGACGCCGATCGCGTCGACGAACCGCTGCAGGCCGGTGTGCGAGTAGACGACGCCGAGCTTGGCGGGGGGCATCCCGAATCGCGCCCGCTCGCCGCAGACGCGCAGGTCGCAGGCCAGCGCGAGCTCCAGTCCGCCGCCGATCGCCGGGCCGTTCACCGCTGCGACCACCGGGACGTCGGTGTCGTCAAGCGTGCGCAGCGCGTCGGCGAATGGGTGCGCGACGAGCCGCTCGGCCTCGACGGCGAAGACGTCCTGCGGAATGTTGCCGATGTCGTACCCCGACGAGAAGTGGCGCCCCGTCCCGGTCAACAGGATGCAGCGCACGCCATCTGGCTCCGGTTCCAGTGCGGTGGTGATCGCCGCGAGGATCTCATGGTCCAGTGCGCCGCCCTTCTCGGGGTTGGAGATCGTGAGCCGCAAGACGCCGTCGGCGGGGCGGTCCTCGATCAGGGAGCCGGCCATCGAAGTCGGGGGGCGCGGCGGGCGCCGCTACTCCAGAACCACGAGGGCGTCACCGGCGTTGACCGGTTGGCCCTCCTCGCAGAGGATCTCCCGCACGGTGCCGGCATCCTCGGCCTCGACCGGCATCTCCATCTTCATCGACTCCAGGATCGCCACCGTGTCACCCTCGGCGATCTGATCGCCGACCTGGCATTCGATCTTCCATACGGTGCCCGTGATGTGGGCCTCGATGTCGGGCACGTGGGCTCCTTCTGGCAGGGTGACCTCAGTGAGTGCCACGATACCCAGCGCCATGGACGCGTCGCGCCTCGCCATCGTCATCGCCGCTCGGGACGAAGCCGACCGCATCGGTGCGACCGTCGAGGCCTTGGGGCGCGTTTTCCCCGGTGCGCTCGTCGTCGTCGGCGATGACGGGTCGGGGGATGCCACCGCCGCCGTGGCGCGGGCCGCCGGAGCCACAGTCGTGTCGCTCCCGCGGCCCGAGGGCAAGGGCGGGGCGGCGACGCTCGCAGCGGAGGCGGCGCTTGCTGCTGGGCCCGAGATCGTCCTGCTCTGCGATGCCGACCTCGCCGACAGCGCGGCTGGATTGCGCGTGCTCGTCGAGGCGGTCGAGCGCGACGAGTGCGACCTCGCGATCGCGATCTTCGCGCGCCGGGTGGGCGGCGGCTTCGGAATTGCCGTGGGCTTCGCGCACTGGGCGATTCAGCGGCTCACGGGGCTCGACCTCCAGGCGCCGATCTCCGGGCAGCGCGCGATGCGCGCCGAGGTGCTCGAGATCGTCACGCCGTTCGCTCCGCGCTTCGGAATGGAGATTGGCATGACGGTCGATGCCGCCCGGGCGGGGCTGCGGGTCCGCGAGATCCCGGTCGAGCTCGAACATCGCGCGACTGGAAAGACGTGGGCCGGGTTCCGGCACCGCTTCCGTCAGCTCTGCGACTTCGTGCCGATCTATCTCACGCGCCTGCGAAGGCGCTGACGGCCCTGTGATCCTCGCGATCGATCAGGGGACGACGGGAACCACCTGCCTGGTCTTCGATGAGACGGGCGCGGTCCTCGGCCGTGCCACGCAGGAGATTCCCCAGCACTTCCCGCGCCCGGCCTGGGTCG
>WLNG01000111.1 GCA_009699915.1 Actinomycetota bacterium | reverse complement strand
GGCTCGACCCCTACCGAGACGATCGTCACGAAGAACGCGACCGAGGCGATCAACCTCGTCGCGCACGCCTGGGGCCGCACGAACGTGGGGGCGGGCGACGCGATCGTCCTCACCCAGATGGAGCACCACTCGAACATCGTTCCGTGGCACCTGCTCGCAGAGGCGACGGGCGCTGAGCTGCGCTGGCTCGAGGTGGACGAGCAGGGGCTGCTCGATCTCGAGCAGCTCGATCGCCACCTTGCCGACGGCCGCACCAAGCTCGTCACCGTCACGCACGTCTCCAACGTGCTCGGCACGCTCAACCCCGTGGCGGAGATCGTCGCCAGGTCGCGCGCCGCCGGCGCGGCGACGCTCGTCGACGGCTCGCAGGCGGTGCCGCACATGCCCGTCGATGTGGTGCGGATCGGGGCCGATTTCTACGTTTGGACCGGTCACAAGGCCTACGGCCCGACCGGCGTCGGCATCCTCCATGGCCGTCGCGAGGTGCTCGAGGCGATGCCGCCGTTCCTTGGGGGTGGCGACATGATCAAGACCGTGACGATGGACGGTGTGACCTTCGCCGACCTCCCGCTGAAGTTCGAGGCTGGAACCTCACCGATCGCCGAGGTCGTCGGACTCGGCGCCGCGATCGATTTTCTCGCCGGTATCGGGATGGATCGTGTGCGCGCTCACGAGCGCGAGATCACCGCCTACGCGCTGGAGCAGCTCGCGCAGGTTCCCGGGCTCAGCGTGTACGGGCCGCTCGACGCCGATCGGCGTGGCGGGATCGTCGCCTTCGCGATGGAGGGCACCCATCCGCATGACGTCGCCGAGATTCTCGGCCGCGACGGTGTCTGCGTGCGCGCCGGGCATCACTGCGCCCAGCCGTTGATGCAGCGTCTGGGCGTCGGCGCCACCACGCGCGCATCGTTCGCCGTCCATACGACGCACGCGGAGATCGACCGGCTCGTCGAGGGCCTTGGGAACGTGCGCCGGGTCTTCCGGCTGGACGAGGATTGACGATGGACGACGCGCTCTACCGCGAGGAGATCCTCGAGCATTACAAGCGGCCCCACAACTGGGGCGAGCTCGACCATGCCGATCTGGAGGCAGAGGACACGAACCCGCTCTGCGGAGACGAGCTGAAGGTCATGCTCCAGGTAGATGAGCGCGGCATCGTGACCGACGTCGGCTTCTCTGGCCACGGCTGCGCGATCAGCCAGGCCTCTGCATCGATGGTCTCCGACGAGATCCGCGGCATGCACGTCGACGACGTGGCCCGCATGAACCGCGACGCGATCCTCGACCTGCTCGGCATCCCGATCTCCGCGACGCGGATGAAGTGCGCGCTGCTCTCGCTCAAGGTGCTCAAGAGCGCCGCGATCGGCAGCGCCGTCGACTGGGAGCCCGCCACGCCCGATGCGGGTGCACCGAGTCAGCGGGGTGAGCTGTGAGCGAGCTGCTCGATGTCTGCGCGGTCGAGGAGCTTCCCCCGGGCGCCCGCCGCGTCGTGTCATGGGCCGATGGAGAGATCGCCATCTTCAACTGCGCCGGCGAACTGCTCGCGATCGAGGATCGCTGCACGCACGACGATGGGCCGCTGGCCGAGGGTGATCTCGACGAGCGCAACTGCACGCTTGAATGCCCGCGCCACGGCGCCCTGTTCGACCTGCGCACCGGCAAGCCCCGAACGTTGCCCGCATACGTCCCCGTAGAGACCTTTGCCGTCCGCGTCGCGGATGGCCGAATCCAAGTCGAGGTTGACTGACATGTCCGCACCTGAGACCCGCACGCCACTCACCGACGAGGAGTCCTCGCTCAAGGACCTCAACGCCGACTACACCGAGCGCTACGGCTTCCACGACGCTGAGAATTATCTCTTCAAGGCACCCAAGGGGCTGACGCGCGAGCTTGTCGAGAAGATCTCCGAATTCAAGTCGGAGCCCGCGTGGATGCGCGAGTTCCGCCTGAAGTCGCTCGACCATTTCCTCGCCCGCGAGATGCCGACGTGGGGCTCACCGATGCTCGCCGAAGTGGACTTCGACAACATCCACTACTTCGTGCGCGCATCCGAGCGCCCCGAGCGTTCCTGGGACGACGTGCCCGAGGACGTCAAGAAGACCTTCGATCGGCTCGGCATCCCCGAGGCCGAGCGCAAGTTCCTTGCGGGCGTCGGCGCGCAGTACGAGTCCGAGGTGGTCTACCACCAGGTCAACAAGGAGCTCGAGGACCAGGGCGTGATCTTCCTCGACATGGACACCGCGCTGCGCGAGCACGAGGACCTCGTGCGCGAGTACTTCGCGACGATCATCCCCGCGAACGACAACAAGCTCGCGTCGCTCAACAGCGCCGTGTGGTCGGGCGGATCCTTCGTCTACGTGCCGCCGGGCGTCCACGTCGAGATGCCGCTGCAGGCCTACTTCCGGATCAACACGGAGAACATGGGCCAGTTCGAACGCACGCTGATCATCGCCGACGAGGGCAGCTACGTGCACTACGTCGAGGGCTGCACCGCGCCGACGTATTCGAGCGACTCGCTTCACTCGGCGGTCGTCGAGCTGATCGCCAAGCCTGGCGCGCGCATTCGGTACACGACCGTCCAGAACTGGTCGACGAACGTCTTCAATCTCGTCACCAAGCGCGCGGTGGCCGAGCGCGACGCGACCGTCGAGTGGGTCGACTGCAACCTCGGCTCGAAGCTCACGATGAAGTACCCGGCGGTCTACCTCATGG
The DNA here is from genome assembly GCA_009699915.1 of Actinomycetota bacterium. Taxonomy (GTDB): domain Bacteria; phylum Actinomycetota; class Thermoleophilia; order Solirubrobacterales; family Solirubrobacteraceae; genus F1-60-MAGs163. The sequence continues at coordinate 2,716 of WLNG01000111.1, read as the reverse complement.
GCGAACGCGCTCACGGGGAGATCCTCTCGATCGCCTTCGCGGGCAAGGGTCAGCACCAGGACGCCGGCGGCAAGATCGTCCACGCAGCGCCACGCACGACGTCCAACATCTTCGCCAAGTCGATCTCCAAGGACGGCGGACGCTCCAGCTACCGCGGCCTGCTGGAGGTCGCCAAGGGCGCCGAGGGCTCGCGCTCGAAGGTGGTCTGCGACGCACTCCTGCTCGACGACGCGAGCCGCTCAGACACCTATCCCACGATCCGCATCGGTGAGGACGACGTGGATGTCGGCCACGAGGCGACCGTCTCCAAGGTGGGCGAGGAGCAGCTCTTCTATCTCATGTCCCACGGGATCCCCGAGGATGAGGCGGGCAAGCTGATCGTCAACGGCTTCATCGAGCCGATCGTGAAGGAGCTCCCGATGGAGTACGCGGTCGAGATGAACCGGCTGATCGAGCTGCAGATGGAGGGATCGATCGGATGACCTCGGCGACGCAGCCGGACTTCCTCGCCCTGCGCCGCGACGCCGCCTCCGCTGAGGCTGCGGAGCTCTCCCTGCCGGTCTTCAAGGGTGAGCCGGGGTGGGAGTTCACCCCGCTCGGCGATTTCGACCTCGACGCCTTTCCCGCGGCGCGCGGCGGCGCGCGCGCCGCCGCCGAGGCGCTGCTCGACTTCGACGGCGCAGTGCATCCCGCCACCGAGGAGGGGCTCTCTGAGGGGCCGCTGGTGCTCGACCTCGCCGTCGCCGCCGAGCGCCACCCGGACCTCGTCGAGCGCCACCTGGGGACGATCGTCACCGCGCGCACCCGCTTCACCGCGCAGAACGACGCGCTCTGGACCGACGGCACGCTCGTCCACGTCCCCAAGGGCGTGCAGGTCGAGGCGCCGATCGTCCTTACGACGGTCCACGACAAGCCCGGGACGACGCTGCACCACCGCACGCTGATCGTGCTCGACGAGGGCGCGCAAGCGGAGGTCTGGCATCAGGCACTGAGCGCCGATCCGCAGGCAGCGGGCGTCGTCAACGGTGTCGTCGAGATCCACGTCGGAGCCGGCGCCTCGCTGCGCTTCATCGATGCGCAGGATCTCTCCGAGCAGGTGAAGGTCTTCGGCGCGCAGCGCGCGGTCATCGAGCGCGACGCCAGCCTCGAATGGGTGACGCTCGGCTTCGGCTCGGGCGGCGGGAAGGTCTTCCTCGAGACGCAGCTCGCCGGGCCGGGCGCTCACGGCTCCGTCACCGGCGCGTACGCGACGCGCGGCCGCCAGCACCTCGACTTCGACACGCTGCAGGAGCACGCCGCCCCGGACACGACCTCCGACCTCGCCTTCCGCGGCATTCTCAACGACCGCTCTTCGACGGTCTGGCGCGGGATGATCCAGGTCGATAAGGGCGCGCAGCGCACCGATGCATTCCAAGAGTCGCGCAATCTGCTGCTGACGAAGAAGGCGCACGCCGACGCGATTCCCGGGCTGGAGATCCTCGCCAACGACGTGCGCTGCACCCATGCCGCGGCGATCGCCCAGATCGATCCGGAGCAGCTCTTCTACCTGCGCTCGCGCGGGCTGACGCAGGCCGCCGCGCATCGACTCGTCGTCGAGGGGTTCCTCGAGGCCGTCGTCGGGCGGATCAACGAGGGTCCGGCTCGCGACGCTGTCGCCGGAGCGATCGAGCGCCGGCTCGCTCAGGTCCTCGGCGCCTGAGGCCGCGCTGAACTCGGCTAGTAGCCGAGCTTGTCGAGGACGCTCTCGCGCTTGGCGGCCTTGGCCTGCTTCTGCGCCGCCCGCCGTTCCTGGCGCGCCTCGTCGGTGACGATGCGGATGGTTGCGCCGACGCTGCCGTCCTGTGCCTTGGCGAGGTCGTCGCGACTGACGCGGTCGGCGCGGTTGGAGCGCTCCTCGTTGCGCTTGGCCCGCTGCTGATCGCGCTGCTTGGCCTGGCGGATGCGACCGAGCTTCTGCGAGGCGAGCTCCTTGTCGAGCGTCAGCGCCCAGAGGTCCTCAATCTTCGCCATCGAGACGATCGTGGCGCTCATCGCCTTATCGATCCGCCCTGCGCCGAGCGATCCGTTGGCGACGTTGCGCGCACGCGGACGATGGTCCTCATCCTGGGCGACGAGCGCCGAGATGTCCTGACGCTCGCGGGGGCTGAGGATCTGAATGCTGTCGCGCACGGCGTCGCGTCCAAAGATCTCGAGCGTCGCGCGGGAGGCGTCGCGCAGCTCGTCGAGCGGCAGCGGTGCGCGCGAGCGCGGGACGTCCTTGTGAGGGTCCGGACGGCGACCGCGGCGACGGCCCTTGCCACCCTTGGCCGCTGTGGGCGCCTTGGGCACCGCGACGGGTGCCTCGGCGGTCGCCTCAGCGTTCGCTTCGGACTCCGCGGCGGTTGCCTCGACGGTCGCCTCGACGGTCGCCTCGGACTCCGCGGCGGGCTCGGGCGCCTGCGCGACCGCCTCTTGAGACTCCGCAGGGGCGGGCGCGGGATCCTGAATCTGGTCGTCGTCCGGGCTGCTCACGCTGCTCAGGCTACCGCTAGGGTCGCGCTCATGACGCCAGAGCGCGTGACGGCTCCGCGGACGCCCGATGAGGAGCTGCTCGGCGCGCAGACGCGGCTGGTGGCAACAGAGCTCAGCGACGCCGAGCGCGTCGCGAACATCGACGCCGAGATCACGGGCGCCTTTCGGATGCTCGCCGGGGTTACCTGCGGGGTGACGCTGTTCG
>WLNG01000110.1 GCA_009699915.1 Actinomycetota bacterium | reverse complement strand
GGAGGCGTCCTTGGCGATCGAGAAGTGGCGGTCGCCGAGCGAGGCGATCTGGGGCAGATGGGTGATGCAGATCACCTGACGCTCCGCGGCGAGGCTCTGGAGGCGCGCGCCGACGGCGCGTGCCGTCTGGCCGCCGATCCCGGCGTCGACCTCGTCGAAGACGAGTGTCGTGCGCGAACCATCGCCTGCCACGCCTAGCAGCGCGAGCATCACGCGCGAGAGCTCGCCGCCGGACGCAGCGTCGCGGATCGGAGCGGGCGGCACACCGGCGTTCGGCGCCAGCAGGAACTCGGCCGCATCCGCGCCGGAGGGACCCGGATCGCGCGGCTCGAGGAGGATCTCGAAGCGCGCACCTGCCATTGCAAGCTCGTCGAGCGCCTCGGCGACCGCGGCGCCCATGCGGGGTGCTGCCTGCGCGCGCGCGGCGCGAAGCTGCTCGCAGGCGGCAGCCCGAGCAGCAAGCGCCTCACCGTGGTGGGCCTTGGCTTCCTCCAGCGCAACCTCGGCGCCCTCGAGCTCGGCGTGCCGCGTGCGGCAACGGTCGGCGTGGGCCAGGACCGCCTCGATCGAGCCGCCGTGCTTGCGCTTGAGGCGTTCAAGCAGCGCAAGACGCTCCTCGAGCGCGTCGAGCGTGGCGGGATCGCTTTCGAGCCCCTCGGCGTAGCGCCGCAACTCAGCCGCCAGGTCATCGGCCTCGTAGGCCAGTGCGGCCCAGCGCTGCGTAATCGCGTCGAGCCGCGGGTCGACGCCGGCGACGCCGTCGAGCCGTGTCCCGCCTGCTCCGAGCAGCGCGGCGACACCCGCACCCTCATCAGGAGCCATCGCCTCCGCACACCCCCACGCGGCCGCGCGCAGGGCCTCCAGATGGCGAAGGCGCTCGCGCGTCGTGAGCAGCTCTGCCTCCTCTTGCGCATCTGGGGCGGCGTCGTCGATCTCCGCCATCTCAAAGGCGAGGAGGTCAAGCTCTCGCTCACGCGCACCGGCGAGTCCGTCGAGTTCCTCAAGGCGCCGCTCGGCGGCGCGCACCTGCGCGTGGGCGGCCGAGCAGGCAGTACGACGGACGGCCTGCTCGGGCCCGCAGAACGCATCGAGCAGCTCGAGCTGCGCCGAGGCGAGCGTCAGCCGCCGGTGCTCATGCTGCCCGTAGAACGAGAGCAGCAGCTCGGCGATCTCGCGCAGATCGGCGGCGGTCGCAGACCTGCCACTGATCAGCGCACGGGTTCGTCCCTCAGCGCTGACCCGCCGTGCGAGGACGAGCTCCTCAGCGTCGGGCGAAAGACGGTCGCCGAGCAGCTCGCGCAGCTCCTGAGGAAGATCGAAGACACCCTCGACGTAGGCCTCCTGCGCACCGGGGCGCACGATTCCCGGGCGAGCCTTGCCTCCAAGCAGAAGGTCGAGCGCGTGCGCGAGGACCGTCTTCCCAGCACCGGTCTCGCCGGTCAGGACGTTGAGACCGGGCGCAAGCTGCACCTCGGCATGCTCGATCAGCAGCAGATTCTCAACGCGAAGCTCGTGAAGCACCAGCCGAGTGAACCAGCGCAGGCCGACAGACCGCAGGCCCGACCGCAATCTGGGCGCTACGACGACGCAAGCTGGCCGAACTTCTCGCGCAGTCGCGCGTAGAAGCTCCAGCCGGGCAGCAGCGCGAGATCTGTGACCTCGCGCCGGAACCGGGCGCAGACGAGTCCGCCCGCGGCTATCTCACCGCTGGGACGCCCGTCGATCGAGAGATCCACCGGCGCCTCGGAGAAGTTCCTGACGGTGAGCACATCATCGGGCGCGACGACCAGCGCACGCGCCGTGAGCGAGTGAGGAGCGATGAACGACACGACGAAGCCCTCGACTCCCCAGGCGAGGACCGGTCCGCCGTTGGCGAGGTTGTACCCGGTCGATCCGGCGGGCGTCGCGATCACGATGCCGTCGCATCGGACCCTGCCGACCTCCTGCTCGCCGATCGCATACGAAAGATCGGCCACGCGATCCCCCGGTCGGCGGGTGATCGCGATGTCATTGATCGCCGTCAGGACGACATCTCCCAGCTGCGTCTCGATCCCTGGCAGGGTCAGACGCTCGAACTCGCCTTCGAGCGCGCGCTTGAACGCGAGCGGGACCTCGTCACGCTCGACGGTCGCCAGGAATCCGACCTCGCCGAAGTTCACGCCGAAGACGCCGACGCCCGTTCCAGCGAACCGGCGCAGGGCGCGCAGGATCGTTCCGTCACCACCGATCGCCACGGCCACCGCGACATCGCTCAGCGTCCCGTCATCGACGATGATCCCGGGACGGCTCGCGAGTTCAGGATGGCGGCGGCCCTCGTCGACGTCGACCATCACATCGAAGCCATGAGCCTCGGCGAGCTCGATCACGCTCAGCACCGCGCCCGCGGTCGCGTCGGCGCGTGCGTGGGAGAAGACGGCGACGATCGGCCGGGCGCTCATACGCCTACCTCCTGCAGCGCTGGGGCCAGATCCTCGAGGGCGCCCGCGCGGCCCTGCTCAGCCAGCAGTACGAACGTCTCGACGTTCCCCTTCGGCCCGGCAAGACCCGATGCCGCGAACCCCATCACCGCGGCGCGACAACCGGTGCGCAGAGCTTCGGCGACGGCGATCACCGTCTCGCGCCGCAGCGCCTCGTCGCGCACGACGCCTCCCTTGGCCAGGCGCTCGCGGCCGACCTCGAACTGCGGCTTGACCATCACGAGCGCGTCATGCCGCGGCGCGCAGGCTGCGAGCACCGCGGGCAGGACCTTCGTGAGCGAGATGAACGACACGTCTGCGACCACAAGCTCGGGACGGTAGGGCAGCGCATCCACGTCGACGGATCGGGCGTTGCAGCGCTCCATGACGGTCACCCGGTCGTCGTTGCGCAGTGACCAGTCGAGCTCACCGTAGGCGACGTCCAGTGCGACGACGTGCCCTGCGCCGCGCTGGAGCAGACAGTCGGTGAACCCGCCGGTCGAGGCGCCGACGTCCAGCGCCCTGCGCCCCGTGACGTCGAGCTCGAGCGCATCGAGCGCGTTCGCCAGCTTGATGCCCCCACGCGAGACGTACCGAGGCGCGGCGGCGACCTCCAGCTCAACGTCGTCGGACAGCATCTGGCCCGCCTTCGGGACGCGGGTTCGGCCGCCATGCACGCGCACGTCGCCGGCCATGATCGCTGCCGCGGCACGGGCACGCGAAGAGAAGAGTCCACGCTGGACGAGCAGCGTGTCGAGACGCACTTTCGGTGCCACAGCGCTTGAGACGGTAGCCGGAGCACCGCACCCTGGCTAGGCGCCGGCGTGCAGCTCCCCCGCGACCCCGAGCGCAACGCTGACGCGCTGCGCGATGGCCGGGCCGGTGAACCCGACCTCCTCGTGCAGCAGCTTGGGTGCCCCGTGCGTCACGAAACGGTCGGGAAGTCCGATGCGTTGAATCGGCGGCGCCGCGATGCCGTGATCGCTGACATGCTCGAGAACCGCGGAGCCGAAGCCTCCCTGCAGGACGCCCTCCTCGACCGTGACGAGCAGCTCGTGCTCAGCACAGAGCTGCGCGATCAGCGCGCCGTCGAGGGGTTTCGCGAAGCGTGCGTCGGCGACCGTCACGTCGATCCCGCGCGAGGCGAGGATCTCCGCGGCCTCCAGCGCCTTCGCCACGCCGCTCCCATACGCGAGCAGCGCGGCCGCGGTGCCCTCGCGCAGAACCTCGCCGGTTCCGACCTCGATCTCCTGCGGGCTTGCGGGAAGGGCGACCCCGAGCCCCTCGCCGCGCGGGTAGCGCAGGCCCACCGGGCCGTTGATCGCAAGCGCGGTATGCAGCATGTGGACGAGCATCGCCTCATCGCGCGGCGCCATCAGGGTCAGGTTGGGCAGCGGACGCAGATACGCGATGTCGAAGACCCCATGGTGAGTCGGTCCGTCATCACCGACAAGTCCCGCCCGGTCCATTGCGAACACGACGTCGAGGTTCTGGAGCGAGATGTCATGGACGATCTGGTCGAATGCCCGCTGCAGGAACGTTGAGTAGACCGCGACCACCGGCTTGAGTCCCTCGAGCGCCAGGCCGGCGGCGAAGAGCGCCGCCTGCTGCTCGGCGATGCCCACGTCGAAGTAGTGCTCGGGCTCGGCCTTCTGAACAATGTCGAGGCCGGTGCCGGTGTTCATCGCGGCGGTGATGCCGACGACGCGGCGATCTGCGCGAATCGCGTCAACGAGCGCGTCGCCGAACACCTGCGTGTAGGCCGGAGGCCTCGGCGTCGCATCCGCGGGGGCGGGCGACGGCGCGACAGCCTCGCCGCCGGCGATCGACTTCGGCTTGGCCGCATGCCAGCGCTCCATCCCCTCCAGGCCGCCCTCCTCGGCTGGCGCGAACCCCTTGCCCTTGACGGTCGCGATGTGGACGACGACCGGCCGACCGGCGGCGAACGCCTCGGAGAGAGCCTTGCGCAGCGCGACGACGTCGTGGCCGTCGATCACCCCGACGTAGGCCCAGTCGAGTTCCTCCCAGAAGAGCCCGGGCGCCCAAAATGCCTTGATCGACTCCTTGAGCTGCGGTCCGAGACGCTCAAAGCGCGCCCCGATACCGCCGGGCAGGTGCGTGAGACGGTCCTCGACCCCCTCCCTCGCCTGATAGAAGCGCGGGTTGAGGCGGACGCGGTTGAAGTAGCGCGAGAGCGCGCCGACGTTCGGGGCAATCGACATCCCGTTGTCGTTGAGGACCACGACGATCGGACTGCCGATCCCGCCCGCCTGGTGGATCGCCTCGAATGCCACGCCGCCGGTCATCGCACCGTCACCGATCACCGCAACGACCTTGCCGGCGTCGACATCGCCGTTTAGCCGCATTCCCTCCTTGAGGCCGACCGCGTACCCGATCGACGTCGAAGCGTGGCCCGCGCCCATGATGTCGTGCTCGCTCTCCGCGATCGAGCAGAACGGCGTGAGACCGTCGTAGCGGCGGATCGTCTCGAGCTGATCGCGCCGGCCGGTCAGCACCTTGTGCGGGTACGCCTGGTGACCGACGTCCCAGAGGATCTTGTCGCGCGGGGAGTCCAGCAGCGAATGGAGCGCGACGGCGAGTTCGCAGGTCCCCAGATTGGCACCGAAGTGTCCGCCGATCTCGCCGACGGTGTCGATGATGTGCTGGCGAACCTCGTCAGCGACCTGTGTGAGCTGAACTTCGGTGAGTCCGTGGAGATCCTGAGGGCGATCGATGCGATCGAGGAGGCGGGTCATGGTCAGCTCTGCCGCATTGCGATGAAGTCAGTGATGCGCTCGAGTTCCGGGGCGCCTTGCGGGACCGCGCAAGCCAGTGCAGCGCGCGCCTGCTCCCGGGAGGCTAGCGCCAGCGCCTTCGCTCCCTCGAGTCCGAATTCCGTCACGTACGTGCGCTTTCCATGGCGTTCGTCGCTGCCTCGCGGCTTCCCGAGACCGGCGTCGGTGCCGGTGACATCGAGAATGTCATCGATGATC
>WLNG01000011.1 GCA_009699915.1 Actinomycetota bacterium | reverse complement strand
TGGCCGGATCACGCCGTCTGGTGTGGTGACGGAGTTCAGCGCGGGGATCACGGTCGGCTCCTATCCGGTTGGGATTGCGGCGGGTGCGGATGGGAATCTGTGGTTCACCGAGCTCGGCGGGCCTCGGATCGGCCGGATCACGCCGCTCGGCGTGGTGACGGAGTTCAGCGCGGGAATCACCGCCCTCTCCGGTCCCACTCGCCTTGCGCCGGGCCCTGATGGGAACATGTGGTTCACCGAGGACAACGGGGGCCAGATCGGGAGGATCACCACCGGTGTTGTGCCGCCAGCGAAGCCTGTGGTGAGCTGGTCTTCGAAGTCGCGTACGCGGAGCGTGACGGCGCGGATCAAGCCGGTTGCGGGCGTGACCTACACGTTGACCGCTAGGCGCGGCGCGAAGCTGAAGACCGGCACGTGCAGGAACGTCACGGTCAAGGTGGGCGCCAGGCGGGTCGCGCGGCGGTCGTGCACGCTGAAGCTCGCGAAGGGCACGTGGCTTGCGTCGGTGACGGCGGTGAAGAGTTCGCTCACGGGTCAGGCGAACAGCAGGCGCTTCACGTTCCGGTAGCGTGCCCGGGCGCAGACCGGCGCGGCTCTTCAGGGCGTGAGGTCCATAGCGGAGTATCAGCCCCCCGTTCGGGCCGAGCACGCGGGGGACGCTCTGGCGTGCAGATGACTCGCGCTGCAGGCTGGGTCCTGCGCCCGAGCGGGGTGCAACGAACGAGTGGAGGAAGCGATGGGTGTGTTGGACGACAAGGTCGCGATCGTGACGGGATCGGCTCGCGGGATCGGCCGTGCGACCGCTGAACTGCTAAGCGAGCACGGCGCGAAGGTTCTGATCAACGACCTCGATCTCGACCTCGCCGCGCAGACGGCAAGCGAGATCCCCGGGGAGACCGCCGTCTTCGGCGGCGACCTGACGAAGGGTGATGAGCCGGTCCGGCGCATCGCGACGGCCATCGACGCCTGGGGCAAGGTCGACATCATCGTCAACAACGCCGGCTACACGCTCGATGTGCCGTTGCACAAAATGAGCGACGACTGGTGGGAGCGCATGCTCGACATCCACGTCACGGTGCCGTTCAAGGTCATCCGGGCAGCCGCGCCGTATCTGCGCGAGCCGGCGAAGCAGGAGCGCGCGGAGGGGATCGAGGTCTTCCGCAAGATCGTGAACGTCTCTTCCGTGTCAGGCACGATGGGGAACGCCGGCCAGGCGAACTACGCCGCGGGCAAGAATGCCGTCGTTGGACTGACGAAGACGCTGGCCAAGGAGTGGGGTCAGTTCCGGATCAACGTGAATGCGGTCGCATTCGGCTGGATCGACACGCGACTGACGGCAGAGAAGGTCCCGGACAACGTGATGGAGATCGACGGGGCGACGGTCCAGCTCGGCATCCCCGCGCAGGTGCTGTCCGCAGCTCCTCTGGTCATCCCGCTGGGGCGTCCCGGCACTGTGCGAGAGGCTGCAGGCGGGGCGTTCTTCCTGTGTTCACCGTGGAGCGACTTCGTCCATGGGCAGGTCCTGAACGTCACGGGGGGTCAGATGACCGGCATGATGTCGTGAGCGACGGGCTCACGCTCGACGGCCGGGTCGTGATCGTCACCGGTGCATCGTCCGGGCTGGGAGTGCAGCTCGCCCGCTCACTGGACCTCGCAGGCGCCAGCCTGATGCTGGTGGCGCGTCGCGCCGATCGTCTGGAGGAACTCTCCGCTGAGCTGCGCGACGCGGCCGTTCATGCCGTTGATCTGAGCGATGAGGGCGCCGCCGAGCGCGTCGTGGAGGCTGCGACGACGCGGTTTGGACGCATCGATGGGCTCGTCAACAATGCGGGGACGTCGAATGTCGTTCCTGCGCTGCGCGAGGACCTCGATGACTTCCGCCGCGTCCTCGACGTGAACCTGGTCGCGCCTTTCGCGCTTGCCCGCGAGGCCGTGAAGTCGATGCGCGATACCGGTGGCGGATCGATCGTCAACGTGGCCTCGATCGTCGGGCTGATGGCGCTCGCCCCGCTGCCGCAGGCAGGGTATGTGGCGTCGAAGGGCGGGATGATCGCGTTGACGCGCGAGCTGGCAGTCCAATGGGCGCGCTACGGCGTGCGGGTCAATGCGATCGCTCCCGGGGGGTTCAGCAGCGAGATGACCGGCGACGTTTACGAGGACCACGGCACGCTCGGCGGCTACATGCGCGACCGCGTGCCGATGAAGCGGTCCGGTCTCCCCGGGGAGCTCGACAGCCTTGTCCGGGTGCTGCTGCACCCGTCGACGTCCTACCTCACCGGTCAGGTCATCGCCGTCGACGGCGGGATGACCGCCTGCTGAGCACCGACCGCGGGTCGCGAGCGCGCCGGGGAACGAGTAGAACTGCACCTTGCAGCATGAACGCGTTCGTCACCCATCCGCCGCGCCGTGAGCGTCGGTCCCCCGATCGGGCCGTTTGGGCATGCCAACGGTTGACCACCGCAGAACGCGCACGATCATAGGAGCGGCATGTCGTCATCGTCAGGAGTGCTGAGGGAGTTCCCTCCCGCAGACGGGGGGTCGGTCCAGATGGCGGTGCTCTCCGGGATCGACGCCGTTGTCCAGATCCCGGTCCTCCAGCATCGTGCCGATGCGGCCGCGGGGCTGCGCACGGCGGCGCTGCTCTCCGGGTATCCCGGCTCGCCGCTCGGCACGGTGGACCTCGCGCTCGAGCGTCAGGCGCAGGCGCTCGCCGCCTTGGACATCACGCACGTCCCGGGCCTGAACGAGGAGCTCGCCGCGACGATCGTCTGGGGCACGCAGCAGGGCTCGCTGATGGCGGACAGCCCCTTCGACGGGGTCGTCGGCATCTGGTACGGCAAGTCGCCGGGCGTCGATCGGTGCGGAGATGTCTTCAAGCATGCGAACTCGATGGGCAGCGCAGCCAACGGCGGGGCGCTCGTGGTTGCCGGCGACGACCCATCGGCCAAGTCCTCAACGCTTCCCAACGACAGCCGCATCGCCTTGTTCGACGCGCAGATCCCGATCCTGCTCCCGTCGTCGGTGCCGGAGATCATGGAGTTCGGCCTCCATGGGATCGCCGTCTCCCGCTACTCGGGCCTCTGGACCGGGCTGAAGATCGTCACCGATCTCGCCGACGGGTTCGCCTCGGTCGATGTGCAGGACCTCATCCCGAGCATCGTCGTGCCGCGTCTTGAGGTGGGCGGCCGTCCCTGGCAGCACGTGCAGCGACCGACGGTGAACAACACGGTCAGCGTGCTCCAGGAGGAAGAGATCGTCAACGGCCGCCTGGAAGCCGCGAAGGCCTACGCGCTGGCCAACGGCCTGAATCGGATCACGCATGCCGCTCGGGACGCATGGCTCGGCATCGTCGTCGGCGGAAAGACGTTCGCCGACGTGCTGCAGGCGCTGGCGGAGCTCGGACTCGATGCCGAAGCGCTTGAACGTGGCGGCGTGCGGATCCTCAAGGTCGGCATGGCGTATCCCCTTGAGCCGACCGTTGTGCGCGAGTTCGCTGCGGGCCTGGAACAGGTGCTCGTCGTCGAGGAGAAGCGCCCGTTCGTGGAGATGCTCATCCGCGAGGTGCTCTACGACATGGCCGATCGGCCACGCGTCGTCGGCAAGCGGGACGAGGAGGGACGCCTGCTCGTGCCAGGTGATGGCGAGCTGACGCCCCAGCGGCTGCGCCCGATTCTGCGCGATCGCCTCGCGCTGCGGCTCGACGCGCTCGCGCCGGAGCCGGTGGACGCCGCCCCGGCGCCGCTGGTCGTGGCGCCGCCCGCGCCGCGGCCCAGCCGTGTTCCGGTGTTCTGCTCGGGGTGCCCGCACAACCGTTCGACCGCCCCAACCGAGGGAATCGTCGGCGGCGGCGTCGGCTGCCACGCCATGGTGTACCTCGAGGAGCGCCATCACAGCCATGCGCTGCTGCCGTTGACGCCGCTGGGGGCCGAGGGCGTGATGTGGATCGGCGCTCATCGCTTCGTCGCCGAGGACCACATGGTCCAGAACCTCGGCGATGGGACGCTCGCGCACTCCGGATCGCTGGCGATTCGGGCGTCGGTCGCGGCCGGAGTGAACATCACCTTCAAGATCCTCTTCAACCGGGCGATCGCGATGACCGGCGGCCAGGATGTCGCGGGGGCAGTGGAGGTACCCGCCCTCAGCCGCGAGTTCGAAGCGATGGGCGTGCGGCGCACGATCGTCGTCGCCGATGAGCCGGGGAAGTACGGCGAGGATGCGCGCTGGGCGCCCGGAGTCGAGGTCTGGGGCAGGGACCGGCTTCCCGATGCGGAGATCGAGCTTGCGCGTACGCCCGGCGTCACAGCGCTGATCTACGACCAGCGCTGTGCTGCGGAATCTCGCCGGCTGCGCAAGCGCGGCAAGCTCCCGACGCCGGCCACGCGCGTCGTGATCAACGAGGCCGTCTGCGAAGGGTGCGGGGACTGCCAGGTCAAGTCGAACTGCCTCTCCGTGCAGCCGGTGGACACCCCCTTGGGCCGCAAGACCCGCATCCACCAGTCGTCCTGCAACCAGGACCTGTCATGCCTTGATGGTGACTGCCCGTCGTTCGTCACCGTGGACGCGACGACGGTCCGTGAGCGCGAACGCACGCGCCCGCAGCCGCCGTCCGATCTGCCCGCGGCAGTGCTCGCCGAGGTGAACGACGAGTTCTCCAGCTACATGGTCGGCGTCGGCGGAACCGGCGTGGTGACGGTCAACCGGTTGCTTGGCAGCGCGGCCCTGCGGGACGGGTGGACGGTCTCAGGCCTCGACCAGACCGGCCTCAGCCAGAAGGGGGGATCGGTCGTCTCGCATCTGCGGGCCTCGCGCCATGGCACCCCTGCCGTCAACACCGTCGCGGACGGCGCGTGCGACGTCTACTTCGCCTTTGACCCGCTCGCTGCGGCCGAGCCGCGCCATCTCGCGCGGGCGTCGTCGGCTCGGACGTTGGCGCTGGTGTCCACCGATGTCGCGCCGACCATCTCGGTGATCACGCAGCCGCGCTCGTCGATGCCCGGTGGCGACAGCCTGGCCGATGCCATCCGCCCGTCGGTGCTGGGTCTGGAGAGTCAGCCGGCCGAGTCGATCTGTGAGGAGCTCTTCGGCGATCACATGCCCTCGCATGTGTTCATGGTCGGCGTCGCTCATCAGCTCGGGGCGCTGCCGCTGTCGCTTGAGGCTCTCGAGGGGGCGATCGGCGAGCTGGGCAACGCCGAGACCAATCTCGCGGCGTTCCGCTGGGGCAGGGCGGCGGTCTGCCTGCCCGAGGCGCTCACCGCCGCGCGCAGCGGCGGGCGGACGATCCACTCCTCCGAGCGGTCTCCCAGCGTGAAGGCGGAGGCGGCCGGCGAGCGGATGCTGGCCGGCGTGGCCCTGCCGCAGCCCACGCTGGCGTTGGCCTCGTGGCGAGTGAAGGACCTCATCGACTATCAGGACGAGGCGCTCGCCCGCCGGTATCTGGATCTCGTGATGCGCGCCGCCGCCGCTGAGCAGCGGATCGACGCGCAGGCCCCCGCCGACGGTCCGCTGCTGTCCGAGACGGTTGCGCGGCAGCTCTACAAGCTCCTCGCCTACAAGGATGAGTACGAGGTCGCGCGCCTGCATCTCGATGCGGCGTTCGCCGCGCAGCTCGATGCCGAGTTCCCGCGGGCGAAGGTCGCGTTCCGGCTCCATCCTCCGGCGCTCCGCGCGATGGGTCTCAAGCGCAAGCTGGCGATTCCCGCCTGGATCATGGGGCCGGGGTTCAAGGGCCTGATGCGCCTGCGCCGGCTGCGCGGAACGGCGTTGGATCCGTTTGGACGCGCTGAGGTGCGCAAGGTCGAGCGACGCCTGATCGAGGAGTACATCGGCACGCTCGACAGGCTGCTCACCAGCCTGAGCGACGCTGACCATGGGCTCGTCGTCGAGCTCGCCGCCCTGCCCGAGCGCGTGCGCGGCTACGAGGATGTCAAGCTGCGCAACGTCATTGAGTACGACCGCGAGCGTGCTCGTCTGCTGGAGGAGATCGAAAGGATCGCGACATGAGCGCTATAGATGAACCGCAGGCGCTCGGACGACGGCTGGTCTACGGACCGGATGACGTCACGCTCGACTACCAGGACGATCTTGGGAATCCCGGCGAGTTCCCGTACGTGCGCGGCTCACGGCCGCCGCGCGCGCAGGGAGCGCCGAGCGAGCAGGTGATTCGCGCGCTGTCCGGCGAGGGGCCTGCCGAGCGCTCCAACGAGCAGTTCAAGTACCTGCTGGAGCACGGCGCCACCGGCCTTGACGTCATCGGCGATACGCCCACGATGGCTTCGATGGATCCGGACCATCCCTACGCTCGGCACTCGGTCGGCAATCAGGGTGTCTCGCTCTGCCGTGCCGACGACTGGGTCAGGCTCTACGCGGACCTCCCGCTCGAGGAGATCAGCGTCTCCCACTCGCTGCCGACCGCCTTCGGCGTGGCCGGCATGTTCCTTGCCGCCCGGCGGCTCGGGTGGGATCCCCTGCTCCTGCGCGGATCGATGATTCTCGCTCCGCTCTTCTCCGAGGACACGTCGTACTCCCACAACATTCCGCTCGAGCTGCACATGCGGCTCGCGGTGGACGCGACGATCTTCAGCACCGAGCGCATGCCGCGCTTCCACCCGTTCGTGGAGGACACCTACTTCATCTCCGATGGCAGCGTCACCGCGGTCGAGGAGATGGCACTCGGCTTCATCGAGCTGCGTGAGGTCGTGCGCCGCATCCTGGCCAAGGGCGTTGACATCGACAGCTTCGCTCCGCGCATCGCGCTGCTGGTCAACTGCGGCATGGACTTCTTCGGCGAGGTCGCGAAGATCCGCGCCGCCCGGGGGCTCTACGCCGAGATGATGCGCGATGAGTTCGGAGCGAAGGATCCGCGCTCGCTGGCGATCAACGTCGCCGCGCACACCTCCGGCGCCACGATGACGCGTGAGCAGCTCGTGAACAATGTGGTTCGCGGCGCCTGCCAGACGATGGCGCTGACGATGGCCGGCGTGCGCGCGATGGAGATCTCGGCGTTCGACGAGGCCATCCGCACGCCGTCCGAGGCGGCGCACATGGTTGCGATCCGCACGCAGCAGGTGGTGCAGATCGAGACCGGCGTCGGTGATGTTGCCGACCCGCTCGGAGGCTCGTACTACGTCGAGGCCCTGACGGCAGAGATGCGCCAGCGCATCAAGGAGCGCTACGAGGCGATCGAGGCACTCGGCGACATCCTCGAGCTGGCGCAGCAGGGGTACTTCCGCGCGATCTTCGAGGAGGCGATGGTCGATCGCTCGCGCGAGGTCCTCGATGGCAGTCGGCGTGTGGTCGGGGTCAACGCCGCGAAGATGGCGCCTGAGGACGACGTCCTGCTGCGTGACATCGCCGAGAAGCGGATCGAGCCCCACTATGAGGTGGCCGCCGAGATCGCCCGGTGGCGTGAGATGCGCGACATGCCGGCGGTGGTTCGCGCGCTCGACGAGCTCGAGGCGATCGGCCGCGACGAGTCTCGTAACGTGACCGAGGGCATCGTCGATGCGCTTGAAGCCGATGCGACGATGGGCGAGTGCATCGGCGTCCTGCGGGAGGCCTACGGCGCGCCGTACGACCCGCTCGGAAAGACGGTTCGGCCCCGATGAGCCAGACGCTGAACGGCCGCAAGATCCGTGCACTGGTCACCGTGCTCGGACTCGATCAGCATGAGGCGGGAGCTCTCGCCGTCTCGCGGATGCTGCGCGACGCCGGGATCGAGGTGATCTACATCGGGCGCTTCACGCTGCCCGAGACGATCGCCGAGGTCGCGTTCCAGGAGGACGTGGATGTCGTCGGCATCAGCGCGCATTCCTGGGAGTTTCTGTACTACGCCCGCGAGCTGGCCGACCTGCTCGGAGCGGAGGACCTGCCGATCCCCACGGTCGTCGGCGGCTCGATCGTCACGGAGGCCGATCGCCTCCAGGCGCTCGAAGCAGGCATCACCGAGGTCGTGCTTGCCGGAGCGACCGAGCAGGAGATCGTCGAGGCGTTCGTGCGCCTTGCGGACCCGGAAGCACGCCGCGCTCTCAAGACGGCGGACCGCTGAGATGACCCCCCCAAACGTGCCATCCCGGGCATCCTTCCCCTTGGCGTCCTGCCGAGAGCTGCAAGGCTGGACACCGGTCGGCCCCTTACGGCTGCAGACAGCAGGGAGACGAACATGGCAGTAGCTGGTCTTGACGCGTTCATCGGGGTTGACGTCGGCGGGACGCACACCGACGTCGCCGTCGTTGCCGGCGACCGCGTCGTCCGCGGCAAGGCGCTGACGACGTATGACGACTTCAGCCGCGGGGTGCTCGGGGCGGTCGAGGTGGCGGCCGGCGAGCTGGACATCTCGCTCGCGGAGCTGCTCGGCCGCACGAAGCTGTTCGTGAACGCCACCACGGTCGTGACGAACACGATCACGGAGCTGCGCGGCTCACGCGTCGGCGTGCTCGTCACGCACGGGTTCTCCGACACCTTCCGGCTCGCCGGCGGTGCCCGCCGGACCGAGTTCGACGACCAGATGCAGGTGAACATCCCCGAGCTGGTCGCCCGCACGTCGATCGCCGAAATCGAAGAGCGCATCGACTACTCGGGCGCCGTGCTCGTGCCGATCGACGCCGAGCAGGTGCGCAGCGAGACGCGGCGGCTCGTCGAGGAGGAGGGCATCGAGGCGCTCGCGATCTGCTTCCTGACGAGCTACCTCAACGGCGAGAACGAGCTCGCCGCTGAACGGATCGTCAAGGAGAGCTTCCCCGATCTCTTCGTCACCACCTCCCACAGCGTCTTCCCGGTCTCCGGCGAGAATCGCCGCTGGACGACCGCGGTCCTCAACTCGTTCGTTCAGGACCGCGCCGAGGTCTACCTGACGTCGCTCAACACCAAGCTGCGCGAGGCCGGGCTGGCCGGGGGACTCGTCTTCTTCCAAGGGCTGGGAGGCGGCATCAGCCTCGACAAGGCCAAGGCATACCCGCTGGCGCTGCTCGGCTCCGGCCCGGCGGCAGGGGCGATCGGAGCCAATGAGCTCGCGCGGCGCATGGGCCACGAGAACGTGCTGCTCGGCGACATGGGCGGCACCAGCTTCGACACCGGCATCATCACCGGCAACGAGATCGTCGTGGAGAAGAACCTCGACCTCGGGCCGTTCAAGACGGGGGTGAACGTCGTCGACGTCGTCTCCGTCGGTGCGGGCGGCGGCTCGATCGCTTGGGTCTCCGAGCGTGGCGTCCCGCAGGTGGGGCCGCAGAGCGCCGGTTCCACTCCCGGCCCGGCCGCGCTGGGCAACGGCGGCACCGAGCCGACGGTTACCGACGCGATGGTGACGATGGGGATCATCGATCCCGATCGGTATCTCAACGGCCGCGTCCAGCTTCAGCCGGATCTCGCGCGGGAGGCGCTGGACCACGCGCTCGGCAGCCGCTTCGGCTGGGATGCGGACGAGGCGGCGGCTGCCGTTCACGACCTCGTCGTCGCGAACATGGCCAACGCCGTCCGGGAGGTCAGCATCGAGAAGGGCCACGATCCCCGCGAGTTCCTGTTCCTGGCCTACGGCGGCACGCTGCCGATGTTCGCCTGCCAGATCGCCGAGCGCCTCGACATCGCGACGGTCGTGATCCCCCAGAACAGCTCCGTCTTCTGCGGGCTCGGTCTGCTCGCCTCGGACTTTGTGCTGCGCAACGACCAGTCGGTGGGTTGGGATCTCAGCAATCCTGGCGATGCCGATCGGGTGAACGCGATTACCGACGCGATGGTCACCGCCGCGCGCGATGAGATGACGGCCGAGGGTTTCGGCGCCGACTCGATCGAGATCGTTCGCTCCGGCGACTTCCGCTTCCAAGGCCAGGCGTTCGAGCTCTCGCTCGTCCTGCCGGATCGCCCGTTCTCGGGCGAGGAGGACGCCGCCGAGCTCAGCAGGGTCTTCCGCGACCTGTACGAGAAGACCTACGGCGAAGGAACAGCGTGGGAGGGGGTCCCGGCAACGCTGGTGACCTACAGCGTCACTGCGGTCGGGCGCCAGGATCGCCCCGAGCTGGGTGCGGGTACCGCAGCGGCGGTCTCGCCGCGGACCGTCGAGCCGACGGCGCAGCGCAGCGTGTACCTCCCGGGCACCCGGACGCGCGCGCAGATCAGCGTGTACGACGAGCGGCAGTTCGAGCCGGGGGTGGGGATCACCGGGCCGGCGATCATCGATGCGCACGACACGACGATCTTCGTTCCGGCCGGCACGACGGCCGCCCGTGACGCGTTCATGAACTTCATCCTGAAGCGGGAGGGCGACCAGTGAGTACGACCGAGTACGACGTCATCGCCGCGGAGATCCACCGCAAGGCGCTTGAGAACGTCGCCCGCGAGATGGCGATCACGCTGATGCGCACGTCGGGGTCACCGATCGTGGTCGAGGCGAAGGACTTCTCGACCTGCCTGCTCGATCGAACGCCCGAGCACCTCAGCTTCGCCGCGTACGTGATCGCCCATCTGGGGTCCTCGCTCGTCGGCACCCAGAAGGTCAACGAGCTCGCGCAGAGCATGGACCTCGCTCCCGGCGACGGCTGGATCGTCAACGATCCGCACACCGCTGGCGCACTCCACCAGGGCGACGTCAGCGTGATCATGCCGACGTTCTACGGCGATGAGCACCTCGGCTGGAGCTTCGTGAACATGCACGTGCTCGACATCGGGGGAGTCGGCATCTCGGGGTTCGCGCCGGGGGCCCACGACGTCTGGCAGGAGGGCCTGCGCTTCCCGCCGATTCGCGTGATCCGCGACGGCGTCCTCTCCACCGAGTGGGAGGAGTTCATCGCCGCGAACGTGCGCGTCCCCGGGCCGGTGATCAACGACCTGCGGTCGATGATCGCGGCCAACAACACCGCATCGCGCAAGCTCACGAAGCTCATCGACGAGTACGGACTCGAGCGTCACAAGCAGTTCTGCGAGCTGAACAAGGACCTCAGCGAGAAGGTGCTGCGCTCGCGGATCGCCGCCTTGCCCGACGGGGTGTACAGCGCCGTCAACTGGAACGAGTACGACGGCCACGAAGGCGCCGACCGGCTGCTGGAGATGCGCCTGGACATGGAGGTCGCCGGCGACGATCTGCACTTCCGTTACTCGGGCGTTCCCCAGATCGACGGCTTCGTGAACTCCACGTCGGGCTCGATGCTCGGCTGCACGATGACGGCGCTCACGGTGATGCTCGCGTACGGCGACCTGCCGGTGAACGGCGGGATGTTCCGGCCGATCCACCTGGATCTCGGCGAGCCGGGCACGATCGTCAACGCGACCCCGCCCGCCCCGGTGAGCGCCTCGCACGCCGAGGTGGGCTCCCACGCGGTGAATCTCGTGCGCGACGCGCTCAACCAGGCGCTGGTGCGCGCCAATGAGCCCTCGCTGCGCCGCCGCGTCTCCGGACGCACGGTCGACGGGTTCCCCGCCTTCGCGCTGTTCGGCGCCAATCAGCACGGCGGCTCATCCGTGATGTTCTACGTCGATGGTGCGGCTGCCACCGGCGGGCCGGCGCAGCCGTTCGCCGACGGCCTCGACACCTACGGCTTCACGATGATGGCCGGCTGCGGCATGTCCGATGTCGAGACGCACGAGGCGCAGGATCCGGTCTTCTTCCTCTGGCGCCGCATCACGGCCAACTGCGGCGGGCCGGGAATCGCCCGCGGAGGCAACGGGATGGAGCAGGCCTACGCGGTTCGCTATGCCGCCGGCGTCGCCGGACCGGTCTGGAACAACATCGCCGAGGTGCCTCCGCATGGCTTCGGCGGAGGACTGCCGCCCTCTGCCGGTGACTACATCGTGATGCGCGAGACGAACGTTGACGAACTGCTCGGCTCCGGTCTCTTGCCGACGCGTGCGCGGCTCGACGGGACCACTCCGCCCACCCGCAACAAGGTCACGCATCTCGCCTTGGGGGCAGGCGACGTGTTCCTCTCGCGCAGCGGCGGTGGCGGTGGCCTGGGCGATCCACTCCTGCGCGAGCTGGCCAGCATCGGACGCGATCTGCAGGCCGGCTACGTCACGCCGAAGCATGCCGCCGCCGCGTACGGCGTGGTCGTCAGCGACGACGGCAAGGTGGACGAGCAGGCGACCGCAGAGCGACGAGCCGCCATCCGGCGTGAGCGGATCGGGCGTGAGCCAGCGCGCGACATGGCGCACCCGGAGGTTCCCGGCGTCGCCACGGTGCACGCCGATGGCAGCGTTGCGTGCGCCTACTGCAGCGCCGATCTCGGTGATCCGGACCGCTGGAGCGAGGGCCCGGCAGTCGTCGCGCGCACCACGCCGGTCGTTGAAGCGTTCGCCGACTGGGACATGCGGGTCCGCGACCGCCAGGAGCGTCCGCAGGTGACGCTCGCCGCGCGATTCTGCGGTACTTGCGCCGGGGCCCTGCAGATCGAGACGATCGTCGAAGGCTGGACATCCGACGCGCCTGTCGGGGCAGTCGGATTCGCGCAGGAAGACGAAGGAGCGACATGACCGAGACGCTGCAGACCACCGGGACGGCCGTCGCAGAGCCGCCGACGACCCAGATGCTCATTGACGTCGACTGTCACCCGTTGCCGACTCCCGAGGATCTGAAGGCCCACATGCCGACGCGGTGGGTCGAGTACCTCGAGACGTACGGCTATCGGACGCCGTCGCCCGAACTGGGCATCGTTCGCGCACGTTTCATGGGCTGCCGCACCGATGCGTGGCCCCCGTCCGGCAAGCCTCCCGGGGCCGACGTCGACTTCTTCCGTGAGCAGCACCTCGACGCGTTCGGCGTTGACGCCTGTGTGCTGCACGACATCATGGCCTCGATTCAGTCGTTCAACGGCGGCGCCGCGCCCCAGGAGTTCACGCGAGCACTCTTCCGCGCCGTGAACGCGTGGCATGACGAGGCCTGGCTGGCGACCGACGATCGGTTCTACTCGTCGATCCTTCTGCCGCTGGAGGACCCGAAGGGCGCGGTCGAAGAGCTTGAGCGCTGGGCCGCGAATCCGCGGTTCGCCTGCGTGGTGTTGCCGTTCCGCACTCACATGCCGATCGGCAACCGCAAGTATTGGGACATCCTCGAGGCGATCGTGCACCACGATCTGCCGATCGCGTTCCATCCCGGCAACGGCGGCAACAACCCGTACAGCGGGGCCGGTTTCCCCTCGTTCTATTACGAGGATCACTGCGGGCTTGCGAATGCCCTGCTCGCGCAGCTGTCGAGCCTGGTCTGCGAGGGCGTCTTCGATCGCTGGCCGAGCCTGCGCGTCGTCGCCCTGGAGGGTGGCTGGACCTGGATCCCTGCGTACTCAGCGCGCTTCGACTCTGCCTGGAGCCAGTTCGGCGACGAACTGCCCCACCTTCAGCGCAGGCCCTCGGAGTATCTGCGTGAGCACCTCTGGTTCTCCACCCAGCCGCTCGAGGAGTCGGAGAACCCCAAGCACTTCGCGCAGGCGCTCGGGCTGCTCGACGCTCCCGATCGGATCATGTTTTCGAGCGACTACCCGCACTGGGATTTCGACTCGCCGACCGAGGTGTCGCGACTCGTCCCGGACCATCTGCGCGAGGGCATCATGGGTCACAACGCGATCCGCTGCTTCCCGAGGCTCGCCCATCTGGAGAACGGCGGCCATGTCCACAGTTGATCTGCGCGCCGGGGATGCCGCCGAGCTGCGCTCGGTCTGGGCCGGCCCGGTGATCGATGCCGACGTGCACGTCAACCTGCCGTCGATCGACGCGCTGAAGTCCGACCTGCCTGAGGTCTGGGTCGAGTACATCGAGGAGACCGGCTTCAGGGCGCCGCCGCAGACCCCGACGCTCTATCCGCCGGGCGTCTCCTTGACGCTCGATCCGCGCTGGGCGCGCGCAGACGGGGGCGTTGCGGCTTCCGATCTCGGCATGCTGCAGGCCGACCTGCTCGATCCGTTCGGTGTCGAGCGCGCAATCGTGAGCTGCTATTGGGGCGTCGATCAGATCCGCCACCCGGACTTCTCGCTGGCCCTTGCGCAGGCGCTGAACGACTGGCTCGTGCGCGAGTGGCTCGAGCGCGATCAGCGTCTGCGCGGCTCGATCGTGGTGCCGAGCACCGTGCCTGAAGATGCGGCCGCGGAGATCGACCGGCTTGGCGGTCACCCGTCGGTCGTGCAGGTGCTGCTCCCGGTCCGTTCCTCACGGCTGTACGGACAGCGCGTCTGGCGGCCGATGTGGGAGGCGATCGAGCGCAACGACCTCGTCGCCGGCATCCACTACGGCGGCGTGCCCGACGGGCCTCCGAGTCCCGCGGGTGCAGCGTCGTGGTTCCTTGAGGATTACGTCACGCACATGCAGGTCTTCCAGGCCCAGCTTGCGAGCCTGATCGGCGAGGGGACCTTTGAACGGTTCCCGAACCTCAGGGTCTCGATGCTCGAGGCC
>WLNG01000109.1 GCA_009699915.1 Actinomycetota bacterium | reverse complement strand
GATCCCCCCGACCGGCCCGGAGTGCGTGAGGCGGATCGGTTCACCCATCGCCTCGGGGGCGCCGATATGGCCGCCGAGCGCATGCATGAAGGCGATGTGTCCATCGGCCATGCCCATCTCGCCGACCCGGTCGATCAGCTTGCCGATGTACGTCTCGGCGCCTTCGGAGACGAATGCGTTCAGCACCGCGGTGTTCATGCGCTCGTACTCGCGGATGCGCGGATAGATCTCAGACGAGACGGTGACGAACAGCTCCGGGTAGAGCTCGCGGACGATCTCAGCGGTACGACGCTCGTGCGCGGGATGGCGGAATGACCAGAGGAAGCAGATGGCGAGCGCCTCGACGCCCTCATCCTCGACGAGCCGACGGGCCTCGCGGCGCACGTCGTCCTCGCTCAGCGGCACGAGCACCTCGCCGCTCTTGCTGACGCGCTCGTCCACCTCGCCGACGTGCCGCTGGCGCACGATGTCGGGCAGTCGCGTCTCCTTCTGGAGATCGAGCTGGATCTCGCGGATCCCGCGGTGGATGTAGATCGACTGCTTGAAGTTGCGCGTCGTCAGGAGGCCCACACGCCGCCCGCGCTGCTGCGCGATCGCGTTCGTGACGACCGTCGTGCCGTTGACGAACGCCAGGCAGCCACGCATCAGCTCCTCGGCGGTGATGCCGATCTCGCGGGCCGCGTTGCCGACCGCGTTGACGACGCCCTCGGTGTAGTCAACGGGAGTCGTGAGCGCCTTCGCACGAGTCACCCGCCCGTCATCTGAGGCGACGACCACATCCGTGAAGGTGCCCCCGATATCAACGCCGACTCTGAACATCGGACGATCGTCGCCGCCCGGCGCCACGAGGGGCAACGGCACGTTCGGTGGGGACGGGTCGCCCGAACGGACGCCCAGTCGCCGCTCAGCCCGCGGGAACGCCCTCGGCGGATCCGAGTTCGGCGCTCAGCTCAGCGGCGCGCGCGCGGAAGCGTTCGACATTGGCGAGCTTCAGGTCTTCGTAGCCGCGCACGACGTCGGGCAGGGCGGCCAGTTCGGTCACGGCGCTTGCATTCGCTGGCGTCAGCCGCTCGAGCGCGGCTGCGACCAGGCCGCGGTACTCGCCGATCAGCGCACGCTCAACGCGACGGACCTGCGCCCGTCCAAACGGATCGAACGACGTCCCGCGCAGGCGTCGGCAGGAGCGCAGCAGGCGCAGCAGCGGCTGCTGGCCGAAGCGCACCCGGACCTTGCGCTTGAGGCCCATCGCTGCCAGCAGCGGCGGGCGGAGCATGATCGTTGCGCGGGCTCCCGGCCCGAACTCCTGTTCCAGCCGCGCGCGCTCCACCGGGTCCAGGTGCAGTCGCGCGACCTCGTACTCATCCTTGTAGGCCGTCAGCTTGTGGAGGCCGCGCGCGTAGGCGAGTGCGATTGCGTTCGCTCCCGCACCGAGCGCCCCGGCCTCGCTGCGGGCCACCTGCTCGACGGCCTCGACGTACTCGCGCGCGCAGCGCGCGTCCTGATAGTCGTGGAGCTCCTGTGCGAGGCGCGTGACGAGCTCGGCGAGCTCCCCGTCGAATCCGGTCTGTGCGACGGCCTGCGTGATCGCCGGCACCGGGGCGGGCGGGGCCGGCGCCTGCTCGGCGAGCGCGGCGCTGACCGCATCTGCGTCAAGTGCGGCCGCCCGCCCCCACGCGAAGGCCAGCAGATTGCGTTCGGCGCCGGCGCCGTTGGCGATGATCGCCTCGGTCAGCGCGTGTTCACTGACCGGAAGGCACCCGTGCTGGAAGGCTGCGCCGAGCATCACGACATTCGACTGCATGTGGTCGCTGAAGAGCCGCTCGGCGATCCAGCCGGCATCGACGGACAGGAGACGGTCGGCGCGGGTGCGCTCACGCAGGCGCCTGTCGATCGTCCCGATCGGGATCGCGGCGGCGTCTACGTCCTGAGTGATGGCGGCGGTCGGGACGGGCGTCGTGTTCAGCACCGCCGTGGTGCGCCCCGGATCGAGCTTCGCGAGCGTGTCCGCCGTGACGGCGCCGAGCGCGTCGAGCCCGAGCAGCAGGTCGATCTCCCCCGCACCCGCACGCACGGCGCCCGGAGCAGGCTCCGGGCCGATCCGCACATCGGAGATCACGGCGCCGCCCTTCTGCGCGAGGCCGGTCTGATCGAGCCCGCTCGTCCAGAGCCCGTCGAGGATTGCGGCAACCTCAAGGATGCGCGCGACGGTCACCACGCCGGTCCCGCCGATGCCGGGCATGCGGATCAGCACCGGCCGGTCGGTCGGCACCGCCGCCACAGGAGGCGTGAGCGCGACAGGTGGCGCCCCCGGGTCAGCGCGGCGGACGGGGCCATCGGGCGCCCGCACCAGCAGGAACGACGGGCAATCTCCCTCAAGGCACGAAAGGTCCTGCGTGCAGGAGGAGCGCTGGATCCGCGTCTTGCGACCGAAATCGGTTTCGACCGGCACGACAGACAGGCAGCTTGAGCGGTCGCCGCAGTCGCCGCACCCCTCGCAGACCCGCTCGTTGATCCACACGTGCTCGGCCGGGGTCGGCAGCTTTCCGCGCTTGCGCATGCGCCGCTCCTCGTTCGCGCAGCGGTCCACGTGCAGGACGACCGTCACGCCGGGCACCTCGGCGAGTTCCTGCTGAATCTCCTCCAGATCGCGGCGGTCGCGCACCTCGGTCCCCGGAGCGAGCTTCAGCGCGCGCAGCGCCTTCGGATCCTCGGTCGTCAGGACCGTGCGCCGAACACCCTCGATGCGCAGCCAGTGCGTCAGCTCCGGCAGGCCCATGCGGCCGGGCGGAGGCTGGCCGCCGGTCATCGCGATCGCGTCGTTGAAGAGCAGCCGGTAGGTGATGTTCAGCCCAGCGGCGACCGCAGAGCGAATCGCGAGCGAGCCCGAGTGGTGGAACGTCCCGTCGCCCATGTTCGTGCGGTAGTGCGGATCGCTGGTGAACGGCTGCATGCCGATCCACTGCGCGCCCTCCCCGCCCATCTGCGGTGCGCCGAGCAGCCGCCCGCGCTTCTGGAGCGGGTCGAACCAGATCAGCGAGTGGCAGCCGATCCCTGCACCGACGAGCGTGTCATCGGGCGCGCGGGTCGAAAGGTTGTGCGGGCAGCCGGAGCAGAAGAACGGCGGCCGTGTCATCGGCAGCGCGTCGGCGGACGCCGCGAGGTTTGTCTCCAGGCCGGGCGTGACGCCGCCGAACCACCGCTCGGCGATCACCCGCGCAAGCGCCGAGGGATCGACCGAGCCCTGAGCGCTGACGAGCGGCTGGCCGAACTCATCGTGCTTGCCGAGGATCCGCGGCGCACCCGGCAGCCCGTAGAGCAGGTCGCGTAGTTGGCGCTCGACGAACGGGCGCTTGTCCTCGACGACGACGACCTCCTCGACCCCGGCAGTGAGCTCGGCGATCTGCGCGCGATCGAGCGGCCAGACCATCCGGATCTCGACGAGCCGGATGCCGTGCTCTTCGAGACCGGCATCGTCTAGACCGGCGATGGCCAGCGCGCGCCGCAGCGTCGCGAATCCCGGCCCGGGCGCGACGAGCGCCACGCGTGCGTCGGTTGGCTCGAAGACGATCCGGTTGAGCGCGTGCTGGCGGCAATACTCGCGGGCCCGCTCGAGCCGGACGGTCATCAGGTCATGCTCGGCGACGACCGACGCGTGACCGAGCAGCACGGGCGGGCCGCCGCGGCTCTCCGCCGGCGGCAGCGGGATTGCGGCCTCGCGCGCATCGAAGCTCAGCGCCTGGGACGCATCGGCGACGTCGGAGACGATCTTCATCGCCGCCCAGAGACCAGCATGGCGCGAGAGCGCCACCGCGTGCAGGCCGAGCGTCAGGATCTCCTGCGGACTACCGGGCGCGAACAGCGGCAGCATCAGGCTCTCGGCCATCGCCTCGCACGAGCTCGGCAGCGTCGAGGACTTGCACATCGGGTCGTCGCCGATCAGGGCAACCGCGCCCCCGAGGTGCGTCGTGCCGCTGAGGTTCCCGTGACGGATCGCATCCGCCGCGCGGTCGAGCCCGGGTGCCTTGCCGTACCAGAAGCCGGTCACCCCGTCGCAGGTGCGGCCGGGAAGCTCCTCGACCAGCTGCGTCCCGCCAACGGCGGTCGCCGCGAGCTCCTCGTTGACGCCGGGCGTAAAGACGACGCCGAGCGCGTCGAGCTCCCGCGCGCGCCGGCCGATCTCGAGGTCCAGGCCGCCGAGCGGCGAGCCGGGGTACCCGCTGATGAAGACGCGCGTATTCAGGCCGCGCGAGTCATCAAGGCGCCGCTGCTCAGCGAGCAGGCGGACGATCGCTTGGACGCCGGTCAGCAGCTGCGGCGCGCCGCCTGCACGCGCCGGGGCGACCGGCTGCAGCACCTCGGCGGCGATCTCCTGCGCGGTCTGCTGCAACGGGTTCATGACGCTCGCCCCGGCCCGCCATAGCCAACCGCTTCCGGTGTCAGCGACCCGACGCCCGGCACTCCGCTGAGCGCGAGCGTGCGATCAAGCTCAGCACGCAGCACGTCGAGCACCCCGGTGACTCCGCGCTCGCCTGCGGCGGCCAGGCCGTAGAGCCACGGCCGTCCGATCAGGCAGGCGCGGGCACCGAGCGCGAGCGCCTTGAGCATGTCCGAGCCGCGGCGAACCCCGCCGTCCACGAGCACCGGCACCGTCGGCGCCGCCTCGACGATCGCCGGCAGCACGTCGAGGCTCGCGGGGGCGTCGTCGAGCTGCCGCCCGCCGTGGTTGGAGACGATCAGCCCGTCGGCTCCGTGGTCCACCGCGCGCCGGGCGTCCTCGGTGCTCAGCACGCCCTTCACGAGCAGCGGCCCCTCCCATGCCGCGCGGATCCAGTCGAACGTCGCCCAATCAGCAGCGGGATTCGCGAGCATCCGGTTGACGAAGCGCGCGTATTCCATCGAGCCGGCGCCAGGCGCGACGAGATCTTCCACATTCCCGAAGCGTAGGCGCTGGCGCATACCTGCAAGCCAACGCGGATGCCGCAGCACGTCGGCCACGGTGCTCGCGCTCAGCCGCGGCGGGATCGAGAACCCGTTGCGCACGTCGCGCAGGCGGTTGCCGATCACCGGCACGTCCACGGTCACGACCAGCGCCCCATAGCCCGCGCTCGCAGCCCGCTGAACGAACTGCTCGACGATCGCCCGGTCCGGCCAGAGGTAGAGCTGGAACCAGAGCAGCCCACCGGCCTCGCTCGCGACGCGTTCGAGCGAGTCGCTCGAAGCGGAGCTGACGACGAAGCCGACGCCGGCCGAGCGCGCGGCGCGCGCGCCGGCGATCTCGCCGGCCGGATGGGCGATCCGCGCCAGGCCGGTCGGCGCGATGAGCAGCGGCATCGCCAGCTGGTGGCCGAAGAGTTCGCAGCCGAGATCGCGGTTGCTGACATCCACCAGGTAGCGGGGCACGATCGTGCGCTGCGCGTAGGCGCGCTCGTTCGCCGCGACGGTGCGCTCCGCGTCGGCGCCGCCGTCGATGAAG
>WLNG01000108.1 GCA_009699915.1 Actinomycetota bacterium | reverse complement strand
GACGCGTCGCGGTGCCGAAGACGCGATCCCACCACGGGGCGCTGACACCGAAACCGCGGTGATGGTCCTGGAAGTGATGGCGCATGTGCAGCTCGCGCAGCTTGCGCCCGATGCGCCCCCTCGGCCGACGGTGATGCACGTAGTAGTGCGTCATGTCGTAGATCAGATATCCGCCGAGGAATCCGCCGACAAGGGCCCAGGCCTCCCCGGCGGGAAGGACCAGGTGGAAGATCCCGACGAAGATCAACGCGAGCGGGATCGAAGCGGTCGGCGGCATCACGAGGCGCAGGGGATCCTGCGGGTGGTCGTGGTGGACGCCGTGAACCATCCAGTGGAGCCGCTGCCCTAGCGGATGGTCGGGCTCGAAGTGGAAGACGAACCGATGGAGCCAGTACTCGGTGAGCGTCCAGACGACATAGCCGACGAGGATCCAGACGAGCACCTGCCACGAGTCGATGCGCTTCGTGCCGAGCGCGATCGCCGCCCCGATCGCCGGGAGGAAGATCATCGGGACCGCCCAAACCGGTACGCGTGTGACGCAGTCGACGAAACGCGAGCCGAAGATCGGCGGCGAGGCATGCAGGTACTGCTCCCGCGTCATCGTCGCGGGATCCGGTCGCGGCGGGTCGCTGAAGGCTTGGCGCAGACTCATCGAAGGTGCATGGGATACCACACGGACGCGACCGCGACCACCCGAATTTCGCATCGGGTCGCCTGACCTCAGCGGATCAGGACGATCGTCCCGACGGGTACGCGCGGATAGAGATCCTTCACGTCCCAGACATGCATGCGAATGCAGCCGTGAGACGCAGCGCTGCCGATCGACCAGTCATCCCCGGTTCCGTGGATTCCGACACCATTGACGATGCCCATCCAGCGCGCCTTCAGCGGATTCGAGGCCGAGCCTCCGGCGACCCTCGAGCCGCCGAGTTCGCCCGCCCACGGGCTGTTGGGCACCGACCAGACCGGGTCGATCTGCTTGTCGCTGATGCGGAATGTCCCATTAGGGGTCGGATAGATCGGCTGTCCGACCGCGACGCGGTAGCTCTTGCGCAGCTTGAGGTCCTGGAACAGCCGGAGCGTGAAGTCGCGCTTGCTCACGGTGATGATCGTGCGGTTCGCGGCCCGGATGTCGTTCGCATTGACCGCCGGGCGCGTGCGCTTCACGCGCTGCTCGACGAAGCGCGGCGCCGTTGGATCGTCGAGCACCTGATCGATCGCAGCGGCGAGCCGGCGGCTATCGACCTGTACGCCGAGCCGCGCACGACGGACGCGCTGGCGGCGCACCCCAAGGATCAGCTCGGCATTGCGGGGCTCGCGGCCGACCCGGGCGGCGATCTGCGCGGCGAAGGCCCGGACTGCGAGCCGGGCGTGACGGACGGTCGGCAGCAACACGATGCCTGCACCTCCGGCTCCGCCGACCTGCGGCGTGACATCCGAATGCGTTGCCGTGAGCGCACGACGCGCCGTCGCGGCAGCGTCAAAGCGCACGCGCGCACGCGCCGCCTGAAGAACGAAGCGGCGGCCGGCGGCCCGGATGACGACGGGGGCCGAGAACCGCGGCGCAAGCTCGGCGCCCAGCCGGGCGGTGGCCTCGTCGAGCGTCAACCCGCCGAGCTCCACGGACGCGACGCTCACCCCGTCGGGCACACGTGCGGGCTCCTGCGCGCGTGCGCTCGCAGCCACGAGCAGGAGCGCCGCCACGAGGCTCACGACGGCGGTCAGTAAGGGACGCAGAGCGGTCGACATCGAACCTCCGAGGCTACCGGCGCCCCTGGCCCAGGAGCGCAAGCTGCGGTTCACCGGCGTTCTCGGCTCGAGCGCCGTCCGGCCGCCGTGGCACCCTCGTCGCCGTGCTCGTGCGTGATCTCGTCGACGGCCAAGAGTTCGATCAGGTCTTCCTGGTCCGCGCGGCCGAGATGCGCGCGAAGAAGGACGGCGGGCAGTTCCTGAAGCTGACGATCGGCGACCGCACCGGCGCCTTCACCGTCAACCTCTGGGATGACGCCGAGGCCCATAGGGAGCTCTGCCGCGCGGGCTCGGTGGTACGGGCCAATGGCACCTTCACGGTCGACCCGAAGTGGGGCCCTCAGGCCCGTGCCCGCTTCACCGCTGCCGAGCCCGGGAGCTACGACGAGGCAGAGCTGCGCGACGGCCCGCCGCGCAGCGTCGATCTGATGGCAAGCGACCTGCGCGAACTCGTCGCCACCGTGCGCGAACCTGCCCTCCAGCAGCTTCTCGAGGCGCTCCTGGGAGAGGGCACGCCGACCTGGGAGGCGTTCCGCACCGCTCCTGCCGCCAAGTACTACCACCAGGCTTACGTCCACGGCCTGCTCGAGCACGCGCTCTCCGTCGCTCAGGCAGTCAGCGCGATCAGCGCGACCTTCCCCGGGATCGACCGCGACGTGGCCGTCACCGGGGCGCTGCTCCATGACATCGGCAAGCTCGAGGCCTACGCGGAGCTCGACGGCATCATCGAGATGACCGACGCCGGAAAGCTGATCGGGGAGATCCCGCTCGGCTACTACCGCATCCGTCGCGCGATCGAGGAGCTCCCCGGCTTCCCACCCGAGCTCGCCCAGGCGGTGCTGCACATCATCCTCAGCCATCATGGCGCGCTCGAACACGGCAGTCCGGTCGTGCCGGCGACCCGTGAGGCGACGCTCGTCCACATGATCGACAACCTCGGCGGCCGACTCGGGAGCTTCGACCGGCTCGAGCGCGAGCTCGCCCCGGGCGCCGCCTGGTCGAACTTCGACCGTGCGATCGGCGGCGGCGCCTTCTTCGGCGGCGTCTCCGCGGACCTGCGCGAGCGTCGTTCGGCGGCGTAGCGGCCCGCGAAGCTCCCTCGGGAGTGCGCAAAAAGCCGCAAGGAGCGCGGCGGAACCGGTGCGAGCGGTCCACCGCGGATGCGCCGCGGCTACGGTTCGTTCCTGATGGCGAAGGACACCGAGAAGCTCATCCGTCAGCTCTCGCTGATCTCGTACCTGATGGCCGAGCGGCGCCCGGTCACGGCTCTGGAGATCCGGCGCGACGTCGAGGGCTACAGCGGGATGAACGAGGATGCGTTCGCCCGTCGCTTCTACGCCGATCGCGCGGAGCTCGAATCGCTCGGCATCACGCTGACCGTCGACAAGCCGGCGGACGGCGCCGCAGAGCAGGAGAACTACTCGCTGCGGCCAGAGAACTTCCACCTCCCGGCGATCGCCTTCACCGATGAGGAGCTCGCATCGCTGCAGTTCGCGCTCAGCCTGCTCGACGGCGAGTTCGCCTATGCCGAGCCGCTGCGGCTGGCCCTGCAGCAGATCTCCTGGGGGCGCCCGAGCCCGCTGGAGTCGCCGGACCAGCGCTCACTCGCGCTCGGGATCACCGCGTCGGCGGGAGGCCATGAGCTCTCCCAGCGCCTGGCGAAGGTCGAGACGGCGATCTTCCGCCAGAAGACGATCACCTTCGACTACTTCACGATCGAGCGTGACGCGGTCGGCGCGCGGAAGGTCGACCCCTATCACCTGCTCTTCCGTGGCGGTCAGTTCTACCTGCTCGGGCGCTCGCACGAACGCGACGCGATCCGGGTCTTCCGCCTCTCGCGGATGCGCGGGAAGGTCGCGTACGCGACGAAGGCCGAACATGACTTCCGCCGCCCGGCCGACTTCGATCCCCGCGGCTACGCGGCGCGCGCCGACTGGCAGTTCGGCGACGAGGTCGGCACCGCCGAGGTGGCGGTCAGCGAGCGTCTCGCCTGGCAGGTCGAGCGCCACTTCGGCCGCTTCGGCGAGGTCCAGCCCAGCACGCAGGACGGGGCGATCACGCTTGCGACGCCCTATGCCTCCGCACGGCAGCTGATCTCGTGGGTGCTCGGGCTCGGCGAGCACGCCCACGTCAGCGGACCGCCGGAGCTGATCGCGGAGGCCGAGGAGCGCATCGCGCTGATCGAGCGGCTGCACGACGGCGAGCTCGAGCTGGCGCCGCCCGCGCGCCGCAAGGCCGGCACGGCGCCGGTCGCTCACGTGGAGGACGAGCGGCGCCCCGAGACGGCGATCCGCCCGGAGCGTTTTGCTCGACTCGTGACCCTCGCGACGATTCTGATCGCCGCTGGGCGGGAGGAGCGCCGGCTCACCGTGGCGGAGGTCTGCGAGGCCATCCAGGTCTCCGACGCCGAACTGCGCGAAGACGTGAACGTCCTGAACGTCGTGAACTTCGGCGGTGGGTCGTACGTGCTGTACGCCGAGATCCACGACGACGACACAATCGAAGTCGATCCGGAGCCCTACGCCGACAACTTCGACCGACCCGCGCGCCTGCTCCCTGTGGAAGCGAAGGCGCTGATCGCGGCAATCGACCTGATCGGCGACCATCTGCCCGCCGGCGCACTCAGCGGCGCGCGCGCGAAGATCGTGGCGGCACTCGGCGTCGATCCGATGGAGCAGGGGCTGCAGGTCGCGGACTCCGGCGCCGACGACTCGGAGATCGCGCGCGTCGCATCGAAGGCCATCGCGTCGCATCGCCTGCTGAAGCTCGACTACTACAAGGCGAACGAGGACGAGTTCAGCGAACGGACCGTCGAGCCCTACGCGCTCGTCAACGGTCGCGAGGGCTGGTACGTCGCCTCCTTCGATCCGGAGAAGGACGACGTGCGCCACTTCCGGCTCGACCGCATCCGTCACGCCGAGGTTCTGCGCAAGGGCTTCCAGCGGCGTCCGGAGGTCGATCCTGCGGCCGACGTCGAGGGCTGGCCGCGCACCGGCGAGGTCCCCGCCTCGCAGACCGCGCGCGTCTGGATCTCTCCCGAGCGTGCCCGCTGGGCGCGCGAGGAGCGCCCGGTCGCCGAGGAGCTGCGTGATGGATCGCTGATCGTCGAGCTCAGCTTCGCCGGCACCGACTGGCTCGTACGCGAGGTCCTGAAGGAGGCCGGCGACGCAGCGGTCCTCGAGCCCGAAGATGCGCGCGAGGCTGTGCTCGCGGCCGCCAGGCGCCTGCGCGCCGCGGCGCGCGCCTGACCGCCGCCATGGGATCAAGGCGCGCCCAGATCCGCTTCACCGATGAGGAGGCCGACGCCTTCCTACTCGAGGAGCGCACCGTCACCTGCGCAACGGTCGGACGCGAGGGCAGTCCGCATCTGATGCCGCTCTGGTATGTGCTGCGGCCGACCGGGCCGGAGGGGAGAAATGAGATCTGGGCCTGGACCTTCGCCCGCTCCCAGAAGGTCAAGAACATCGAGCGGGACCCGCGC
This sequence comes from Actinomycetota bacterium, assembly GCA_009699915.1. Classification (GTDB taxonomy): domain Bacteria; phylum Actinomycetota; class Thermoleophilia; order Solirubrobacterales; family Solirubrobacteraceae; genus F1-60-MAGs163. The sequence goes on along the minus strand of WLNG01000108.1, from coordinate 262 downwards.
GTGACGCTGCAGGTCGAGGCCGGCGAGGTCTACGAGCAGCTGCGCGGGATCATGATCGAGTGCGAGGCGGTGCTCCACCGTGAGCCTGACGACGTCCTGGCCCTCGGGATCGAGATCGTCACCCGCTACACACCCGATGCAAGCGAACTCCCGGACGGGGCCGTCGAGATGCTCCGAGCACAGGCAGCCAAGCGCGTCGCCCTGCAGTTCACCGAGGTTCGACGGGCGAGCTGGGACCACCGCAAGCTCGGCGGCGTCTACT
>WLNG01000107.1 GCA_009699915.1 Actinomycetota bacterium | reverse complement strand
CTACCACCCGCGCGGCGGCGAGTCGAAGCTCTCGACCTGGAGCGATGGCTGGCGTCATCTGCGCTTCCTGCTCGTCCACAGTCCGCACCACCTCTTCCTGATCCCGGGAACAATCCTGTCGGTCCTCGGCGCGATCGTCATGGCGATCGCGCTCGCACAGGTCGATCTCTTCGGCCGCGCCTGGGACATCCACGCTGAGATCGCCGGCGCACTGCTGGTGATCATCGGCGTGCAGGTCGTCTCGCTCGGCCTCTGCGCACACGCCTACGGCATGTACTTCATGGGCGAGCGCGATCCATGGTTCGAACGCATGCGCGCGCGCTTTCGCCTTGAGCACGGCCTCAAGCTCGGTGGCCTCACCCTGCTGGCCGGCCTCGCGCTCGCGGTGGTGATCCTCGTTCAGTGGATCTCGCGTGGCTTCGGCGAGCTCGGCGAAGAGCGCCTTGCGATCCTTGCGGCCGCCCTTCTCATCTGCGGGATCCAGATCGTCTTCTCCTCGTTCCTGCTGAGCATCATCGGCCTGCGGCGCGAGCGGTGAAGCGCAGCGTCGCGGCGGTGCTGGCCGTGGTGCTCGTGGGCATCGGGGTCGGACTTGCGGCGATCCTCGTGCACCGCGACGAGCGGGTGGCGGGGTCCAGCAACGCGCCTGCGATCGCCTTCATCGGGGACATCCAGCCCGGCAGCGACCTCTGCGTCACCGGGCGCAGAGTGCCGGCGGGAACGGCCGTTCTGCGAACGGTGATCGGAACCTACGGCCGGCCCTCGGCGCGTCTCTCGGCCGAGCTCACCGGCGCCGGCCGGGCGGTCGCCCAAGCACCCGCCGCGGAGCGCCGCAACGGGGTGACCGATTTCGTCCTCGAGCCCGAGGTGCGTGCCGAGCGCAGGAATGTGCGCGTCTGCATCTCCAACGCGAGTCCCGCTCGGGTCGCCCTGGCCGGGCTGCCCAGCCAGGACCCGAAGCTCCCGGGCACGCCCGCGTTCTCCTGGTACGTGGCCGGCGAGCGCTCCGGGGCGTCGCTGGTCCCGAAGGTCATCGACCGCGGAGGCGCGGCCAGGGGTGGCGGGTCCGCCTGGTTCGTGGTCGCGTGCCTGATCCTGCTGGGGGCCGGCGTCGGCGCGCTCGCGTGGGTCGCGCGGGGGGTGCGCGAGTGACGCGGCTGCGCGAGAGTCCGACCGCGCGCGGCGCCCTCCTCTGCGGCCTGATCGGCGTGCTCGTCGCGCTCGCCTGGAGCGTCATCATCCCGCCGCTGCAGGTCCCGGACGAGCCGCAGCACTTCGCTTACGTCCAGGAGGTCGCGCAGACGGGCACGCTCGCCGGCGCCGCCGATGAGCAGCCGATCTCCAGCGAGTTCGGAGCGGCGATGAGCGCGCTGCGTTTCAGCCGCACCGTCGGGAACCCCACGGGACGCGGGCCGTGGGAGGGCAGGGACGAGTGGCGCCTGAAGCGCACGCTCAGCGAGCCCCGCTCGGCGTCGGACGGCGGCGGGCGCACAAGCGCCAGTCCTCAGCCTCCCGGCTACTACCTGCTCGGAGCCGTGCCGTACCTCGTCGCCGATGCCGCCGGCGCGGACATCCTCGGCCGGCTGCAGGCGGTGCGGCTGCTGTCGGTCCTGCTCGCGGGGCTGACCGTCCTCTTCACCTTCCTCTTCGTCGCCGAGGTCCTGCCGGGGCGCCGGGTCGCTGCGGCGGCCGGGGCGCTGGCGGTCGCCTTCCAGCCGATGTTCGGGTTCATCAGCGGCGGCGTCACGCCTGACAACCTCATGTTCGCGGCGGCGGCGGCGCTCTTCTTCGGCCTCGCCCGAGCCTTCCGCCGCGGGCTGAGCCTGCGCCTGGCCCTCGGTATCGGTGCGGCCATCGGCATCGGCCTCGTTTCGAAGCAGACCTTCACCGGCCTGGTCCCCGGGGCGGCGTTAGGGCTCTTGATCCTGCTCGCGCGACTGCCGCGGGAGCGGCGGCTGCGTCTTGCGGCGGCGGCCGCGGGACCGGCCGTCCTGCCGCTGCTCGTCTACGCCGGGCTCGGCGCAACGGTCTGGGACCACGGCCTCAACGATCCGGGGAGCGCGGCGTCACCCGTCGTCAGCGCCGGCACCGGTCAGGCGCCGACGATGTCCGGCCGCATCGCCTACTGGCTGCAGTCCTATCTGCCGCGGCTGCCGTTCCTCGACGACCTGATCCCCGGGAAGGTCCCGGCGTACAACATCTGGTTCAAGGCGTGGGTCGGGTACTTCGGCTGGCTCGACTACCGGTTCCCGGGCTGGGTCACCGGTGTGGCGCTCGGCGTCTGGGCGGGGCTGCTGGCGCTGCTCGGGCGCGCCGCCTGGGCGGGCCGATCGGTCCTCGGACGCTGCCGCGGGGAGCTCGTCACCTACGCGCTGATGGTGCTCGGCCTGACGATCGTCATCGCCAAGCCCGCCTACGAGTATCGGCTGCAGACCGGCTTCGCCTTCGAGCAGCTGCGCTACCTCTTCCCGCTGCTCGCCCTCTACGGTGCGGTCATCGGCCTCGTCGTCACCGGCGCGGGGCGCTGGGGCCGCGAGGTGGCCGTCGGCATCGTCGGGCTCGCGGTCGCGCACACCGTCTTCGCGGCGGTGCTGACGATCGGCCGCTACTACGCCTGAGCGCCGCGGCGGCTTCAGGGACGCTGCGCGCGTGCCCGCAGTGCCTGGCGCAGCCCGTCCTCGACCTGACGGGCTGCGGCTTCCCACGTGTGGTCGCGCACGAAGTCCACGCCTGCCTGGGAGCGGCGTTGCCACAGGGCCTCGTCATCGAGCAGCCGTTCGAGCGCATCCGCAAGGGCATCGGCCTCGAAGGCCGCCAGTTCGATCGGCCCGTCCTCGCCGAAGACCGTCTCGGCGCTGAAGCCGGCGAGGTCGACGACCGGCAGGCCGCAGGCCATCATCTCCTGGGGAACCAGCGAGTAGTTCGTCATCGACAGGACGAGCCCGGCGGAGGCCTGCCCGTAGAGCCACGCGAGCTCCTCCTGGCTCGCGACGCCCACGTGGTCATACGGGAAGCTCGTCTTCACCGGCGTGTCGCCGAAGAGCACGATGCGCGTCTGCGGACGCCGGTGGTGGAGCGCGGCGAGCGCCAGCAGGCCGAGCGGGACGGCGCGTCGCGGCGTCGCCTTGCGCCCGTAGAAGAGGACCGTCTGCGGCTCGCGCTCGATCGGGAGCTGCCGGTAGATCTCATGGTCGACCCCGAACTGGAAGAGCGAGCCCTCGCCGCCGTAGGTCCCGGTTACGAGGTTCAGGAGCCAGGGGCTCGAGCAGATGTGGAAGAGGCCGAGCCGGTAGGTGTCCTGCGCCCAGCGGCTCTCCGCGGAGGTCCCCTCGAACTCGTTCTCGTGGTCGTGGACGAGGTAGGCGCGGGCGCGGCAGTTCGGCAGGAGCATCACCGGGTGGACCGTCTGCCACCCGGTCGCCACGACGACGTCGGCGCCGAACCAGTCGCGCTCGAGATCCTTGTAGACCGGCGCCTGCAGCGGAGCGAAGTGCTCGCGGATCAGTCCGCGCACCGTCGCGGGCCATTCGCTCGCCTGGCGTCCGTTCGGGTCGTGCAGCCAGATCGAGACGCTGTGGCCGAGCCGCTCGAGTCCGAGCGCGATCTGGAAGATCGAGTTGTGCCCGCCGCTGCCGACGCGGAACTCGGGGATCACGATCGCGACGTGGAGCTGGCGTGCGTCGGCCATTCCGGGGAGCGGGTCGAGCAGTGGGGCTGCGCCCTCGCGCGCGAGGCGGGCGACCTCGTCATGGAGTTCGCGCCTGAGCGCGGGCGCACGCCGAGTGACCTTCGGCAGGCGGGGCGCGCCGGCGACGGGCTCGGCCGTCTGCGTGTCACCGCGCCCCTCCAGAGAGAACGCCTGCTGTACCCGTGAGGGCAGTCGGTCGGCGCGCGAGCCGAGGGCGGAGAAGGCTGCACGCCCCGCGTGGTGGGCTGCCGAGCGCGCCGACCATGCCGCGAGCTCCCCGCGCCCGGCGCCACGCTCGCGCAGCCAGGCACGGTCGCGCGCGACCCCGGAGCGCACCCCGCGGGCGGTGGAGCGCAGTCCGAATCCCTGGATGTGGCCGGTGGTCTCGCGCAGGCCGCGGTACTCGTCGAAGTAGCGCTGCATGAAGGCCCTCCACGGGTAGTCGTGTGCGTGGAGGACGCCGGCGCCCGGGTGGTACGCCTTGAACCAGCCGGCGGCGAAGAGGTCTTTCGCGAACGCCTGATCCTCGGCGTAGGGGACGTCGCGGAAGCGAAGCTCTTCGAGCGCTGCGCGGCGGTAGGCGGCGTTGGCGTTGGAGAGGAACCCGGGGTGGGGGCCGGGGCCGTCGGCCGACGATTGGATTGTGGGACGTCCCTCGGGGGCGAACCCGGCGAAGAACTCCTCGAGCTCGCGCGCGATCATCGGGCTGGTGTCATGCCGCGGGAGGTGGGGGCCGAACGCCGCGCCGACGCGCTCGTCGAGCGCGAAGATCTCCGCGTAGGCGGCCAGCCAGCCAGGCACCGGGGTCGCGTCCTGGGTGAGGAAGCAGAGGATGTCACCCGAGGTCAGGTCGATCGCGAGGTTGCGCGTGCGCCCGTGGCCGAACTCCTGCGCGGGGATCTCTTCCACGCGAACGCCCGCGGCGCGCGCGATCGCCACCGATGCGTCGCTGGAGCCCGAATCGATGACGAGTACCTCGTCCGGCGCCTCGCGCAGGACGGCGTCGAGCACCTCCGCGAGCCAGCGGGCCCCGTCCTTCACGGGGATGGCGACCGAGGAGGAGGGCATCAGCCGCGCAGGCGCCCCCGTAGCCGATGCAGCTGACGCAGCGGCCAGCGCAGCAGCCGCACGACCCCGCGCGCCTGTGCGGCGCCCGGGCGCGCCATCGCGCTGTTGAGGTCGAGGTGCCAGCGGTCGAGCCAGTACGTGCGCTCCTGGGCCTCGGCCACGATCGCGTTCGTGCGCGCCGCCTGGGCCGTCAGCTCCGCCTCGAGCTCGGCCACCCGGGCGCGCAGCAGCTCGTTCTCCGCCGCGAGCTGCGCCTGTGTCTGCGGATCGCCGGTCATCGCGGCAAGCGTAGAGCGTGGGGCGCCCATCCGCTCTAGGCTTGCGCGCTGCATGGAAGCTGTCACGACGACGCTGCCGGACGCGCTGCTGCTGAGGCCGCGCGTCTTCCCGGATGACCGCGGCTTCTTCGCGGAGACCTTTCGCGCCAGCGTCCTTGCCGAGCACGCCGTCACCGAGCCCTTCGTGCAGGACAACCACTCGCGCTCCTCGCGCGGCGTCCTGCGCGGCATGCACTTCGCCGTCGGCGATGGTTCGGCCAAGCTCGTGCGCTGCGGTCGCGGCCGGATCGTCGACGTGATCGTCGATCTGCGCCGCGGCTCGCCGGCCTACGGCCGCTGGGAGGCGTTCGAGCTCAGCGACGAGAACCTCCACGTGCTGTACGTGCCGGTCGGCTTCGCGCACGGGTTCATCGTGATGAGCGACGTCGCCGACGTGCTCTACAAGCAGACGGCCTACTACGACCCGGCCGTCGAGCGCGACATCGCGTGGGACGATCCGGACGTCGCGATCGAATGGCCGCTGCCGCGCGCGGAGATCCTCGTCTCCGAGCGCGACCTCCAGGCGCCGCGCCT
>WLNG01000106.1 GCA_009699915.1 Actinomycetota bacterium | reverse complement strand
CGAGCTCCTCCTGTGTGACGTCCTCGCCGACCGCAGCGCGCACCAGGTGCGGACCTGCGAGCGCCATCGAGCCGCGCCCCTTCACCATCGGAACGAAGTCGGCGAGACCCGGGATGTAGGCGGTTCCGGCGGCGCAGGGACCCATCAGTGCGGCGATCTGCGGGACGACGCCGCTCATCACCACCTCCTCACGGAAGAGATGGCCCGAACCGGCGAAGAGCGACCCGACCGCCTCCTGGATGCGTGCGCCGGCCGAATCGAGCAGCCAGATGAACGGCAGGCGCTTGGTCAGCGCCATCTCGCGCAGGCGCGAGACCTTCACCTCACCGGTCGTTCCCATCGAGCCGGCCATCACGGTGAAGTCGTACGCACAGACGACGACCATCCGGCCGTCGACCTTGCCGTAGCCGGTGACCACGCCGTCGGCGGGAGCCTCGCGGTCCTCGAGTCCCCGCACCGAGTAATGAATGCCGCCGTGGACGCCGAGCTCGGTGAAGGTGCCCTCGTCGATCAGCAGCGCGATGCGCTCACGCGCGGTGAGCTTGCCCTCCGCGTGCTGGCGGGCGACCTTCTCCTCGCCGCCGCCGAGCAGCGCCTGCGCGCGACGCGCGTGGAGATCCTCGACGAGCGGCCTCAGAAGGCTCGTCGGGGAATCGTTGGTCTCGGCCATGTCAGCGTCCCTTCCATTGCGGCTCGCGCTTTTCGAAGAAGGCCTGCACGCCCTCGCGGATGTCCTGCGTCGAGAAGGCGAGGGTCAGCTGCGTGCGCAGGAAGTCGAGCGCGTCCATCAGCGCGAGGTCCTGCTGACGCCACATCGCATCCTTGCCGAGCTTCATCAGGACCGGAGACCGTCCCGCAAGGCTGGCGGCCCACTCGGCCACGGCGGCGTCGAAGTCATCGGCGACGACGACCTTGTTGGCGAGCCCGATGCGCTCGGCCTCCGCGGCGGAGATCCGCTCGCCGAGGAGCAGCAGCTCCGAGGCCTTCTTGCGTCCGATGTTGCGGTAGATGAGCGCCATGATCATGAAGGGGAAGACGCCGACGCTGATCTCGGGCGTGGAGAACGTCGCCGAGTCGCTCGCGATGACGAGGTCGCAGGCGAGCGCGATGCCGAGCGCCCCGGCGATGACGTGGCCGCGGGCCGCGCAGATCGTCGGCTTGCCCAGCGTGCCGATCGTCTCGAAGAGCGTCGGGAAGCGCGCAATCCCGTCGTACTTGTGCACCAGTGCGACGTCATCGGCGAAGCCAGACAGATTGCCGCCGGCGCTGAAGACCTTCTCGTGCGTGCTCGCAAGGACGACGACCCGCACCGCGTCATCGTCGCGCGCGCGCTCGAAGGCCGCGATGAGCGCATCCAGCATCTCGTCGGAGACGGCGTTGCGCGTCTCGGGCTGATCCATGCTGATCGTCGCGACGCCGCCGTCGTCGACCGCGTAGCGCACGGGGGTGTGCTCGGCCATGGGCCAGACGCTACAGGGCGGCCCGATGTAACGGGGGCTGCGAGCGAGGGCGCGCCAGCGCTTGCCGGGCCTGCTCGACCCAGCGCAAGCTCACGCCCTGCGCACGACGCAGCAACGCCGCGAGCTCCGCATCGGCCGCCCACTCGGCTGCCCGTCCGCGCGGCCCGAACACCAACACGTTGCCGAGACACTGCTGGGTGACGCCGAGGACGTCGTAGGCGGATCGCTGCACCATCGCTTCGGGCATACCCACCCTGCGCCGCAGTCATACAAGAGCGACAGCGCGCCCAATCCATGATCCCCATGGAGAGGCTGCTGTACCTTCCGCGCATGGCCAGCGAGACGAACGTCCTCAAGCCCGACCACGGCGCCGGCAAGCGCCACTTCATCTTCACCGACGAGCACGAGCAGCTGCGCGAGACGATCCGCGCGTACGCCGTGAAGGAGCTCGCGCCCCACGCAGACGAGTGGGAGGAGACGACCTTCCCGGATCAGGTCTTCCACCGCATGGGCGAGCTGGGGTTCCTCGGGCTCGACAAGCCGGAGGAGTACGGCGGCCAGGGCGGCGACTACTACACCTCGCTCGTGCTCGCCGAAGAGCTCGTCCACGCCAACTCCGGCGGCCTGGCGATGGGCGTCGCCGTTCACACCGACATGGCGATGCCGCCGATCCTCGCCTTCGGAACCGAGGAGCAGAAACAGGACTGGGTCGTCCCGGCGATCCGCGGCGAGAAGATCCTCTGCCTGGGCATCACCGAGCCGGACGCCGGCTCGGATGTCTCCGCCATCCGCACGCATGCGCGCTACGACGAGGCAACCGACGAGTACGTCATCAACGGCGCGAAGACGTACATCACCAATGGCCACCGCGCAGACCTGATCGTCCTCGTGACGAAGACCGATCCAGACGCCGGATACGACGGGTTCACCCTCTTCCTCGTGCCGATGGACGCCCCGGGCGTCATCCGCGAGAAGCGCCTGGAGAAGCTCGGGATGCACGCCTCGGATACCGCGCTGCTCGCCTTCCAGGACGTGCGCGTCCCTTCGAGCGCGATTCTCGGAGAGAAGGGCAAGGGCTTCTACCACATCATGTGGGAGCTCCAAGGCGAACGGCTGATCGGCGCGGCCGGCTGTGTCGCGGGGGCGCAGTACGCCCTCGAGAAGACGATCCGATACGCCCTCGAGCGCACCGCCTTCGGCCGACCGATCGGCAAGTTTCAGGTGACGCGCCACAAGGTCGCGGACATGGCCACGAAGATCGAGGCTGCCCGGCAGCTCGTCTACATGACCGCCTGGCGCTTCCAAAACGGCGAGTACCCGGTGCGCGAGATCTCGATGGCCAAGCTCTACGCCGCGCAGGTGGCGGTGGATGTCGCCGACGAGTGCATCCAGATCCATGGCGGCGCCGGCTACATGAAGGAGTACGGCATCGAGCGCATCTGGCGCGACATGCGCCTCAACCGGATCGGCGCCGGAACCGACGAGATCATGCTCGACGTGATCGGCCGTTCGTACGGCCTCTGAGCCGGCGACGGCCATGAAGGGCCTCCCCGACGCACCGCGGCCTGCGGGGCTCCTTCCACCGTTCACCGCCGAACACGAGCAGCTGCGCGCATCGCTGCGGCGGTTCGTCGAGGCGGAGCTGGTCCCCCACGCCGATGCGTGGGAACGCGAACGCTGGTTCCCGGACGAACTCTTCCCGCGGATGGGCGAGCTCGGGTTCCTCGGGCTGCGCTACCCGTTGGAGTACGGAGGTCAGGGCGGCGACCACCTGCACGAGGCGGTGCTCGCCGAGGAGCTCTCGCGCTGCAGGTCGGCCGGCGTCGCCGCCGGCCTGGGCGCGCACATCAGCATCGCGACACCGCCGATCTGGGGGTTCGGAACGGAGGATCAGCGGCAGCGGTACGTGGTTCCCGCGATCACGGGCGAGCGCATCGCGGCGCTCGGGATCACCGAGCCCGGCGCCGGATCGGACGTCGCGTCGCTGCGCACCCGCGCGGAACGCGTCGAGGGTGGCTGGGTCGTGAATGGGGAGAAGGCCTTCATCACGAACGGCGTGCGCGCCGACCACCTTGTCGCCGCGGTGCGCACCGGCGAGCAGGATGGGCACGGCGGGATCTCGTTCCTGATCATCGACACCGACCAGCCCGGCTACGCGGCCTCGAAGCTCGACAAGCTCGGCTGGCACGCGTCGGACACGGCGCTGATCGCGCTCCAGGATGTCTTCGTCCCGCAGGAGAACCTGCTCGGCAAGGCGGGCGACGGCTTCAAGCTGATCATGGCCAACTTCCAGTGGGAGCGGCTGGCGATGGCGCTCGGCGCGGTCGCGGCGATGCAGGACGTCTTCGAGCGCACGCTCGCCTACGCAATGCAGCGCTCGGCGTTCGGCCGGCCGATCGGCCGCTTCCAGGCGATCCGCCACCGCTTCGCCGAGATGGCGACGACGATCGAGGCCTCGCGGTCGCTGACCTACCACGCGCTGCGCCGATTCCACGCGAGCGAGGACGCGCTGCGCGAGGTGACGATGGCCAAACTCCTCAGCCAGCGGGCCTCGTTCGAGGTCGCCGACGCATGCCTGCAGATCCACGGCGGTGCCGGTTACATGGTCGAGGTGGGCATCGAGCGCGCGGTGCGCGACGCCCGCCTGGGCCCGATCGGCGGCGGGACCGACGAGATCATGAAGGAGATTCTCGGACGCTCGATGGGCCTATAGGAGATGATTGACCGATGATCGAGACCGTCGCCGAGACCGACCTGCCCGAGCTGCTGCCGCTGATGCGCGCGTACTGCGACTTCTATGAGGTCGCCCCGGCCGACGCGGCCCTGCTTGAGATGAGCCGCGCGCTGATCGCCGACCCGGAGCGGACGGGGATTCAGCTCATCGCACGGGACGCCGCCGGAGGCGCGATCGGCTTCGCGACGGTCTTCTGGACGTGGCAGACCCTCGAGGCCGCGCCGCAAGCGGTGATGAATGACCTGTACGTCATTCCCGAGGCGCGCGGCAGCGGCATCGCGCGCGAACTGATCGACGAGTGCGCGCGCCGCGCAGACGCCCACGGGGCGAACGTTCTCGCCTGGCAGACCGCCCACGACAACCACCGCGCGCAGACGCTCTACAACCGCACGGGCGCGGTCGCCTCCAGCTGGCTGAACTACCGGCTGAGACTCAGGCCGTCGAGCTCGATGGACGTCCCCGAGACGTAGGCGCCGGCGGGCGAGAGCAGGAAGGCGACGAGCTCGGCGAGGACCTCATCGTCGGTCTCATCCCCGGGCAGCAGCGCGACGACACAGATGCCGTGCCGCGACCACTCGACCGCGGTCGTGCGCACGAGGTTGTCGAGCGCGGCGCGGAGCTCAGCGGCCCCTGCCGCGCCTGGCGCAGGCCCGATCAGCAGGACGCGTCCCGCACCTGCCGGGATCAGCCTCCCGGCGACGACCGCCCGAGTGGCCTCCCAGAGGCGGGCGAGCCCCTCCGCGGGATCGGGATCGAGGCCTGCCGCCGCGACGAGCGCTCCCGCGCCGGGCAGCGCTGCGACCGACTCGGCGAGCGCCTCGTCACCGACGGTCGGGTCGAGCTGGTGAACCGTCGCCCCGAGCGCGGTGCAGCGCGCGACCACTGACGGCGGTGCGCCGGCATCGACCAGATCCAGCCCTTCGAGGAGGCCGTCTCGCAGGAGCTGCAGGCCCACCGCAGTCAGTTCCCGCCGAGGCTCGCGTAGAGCGCGCGAACCCCAGCGAAGATCTCGTCGGCTACGGCCTGCTGCTGCTCGCGAGTCGGCTCTGCAATCGGATCCCAGCGGATCGGCTCGCCGAAGCGCACCGTGATGCGCGGGAACTGCAAGCGCTTCCAGTTGCGCACGCGCTCGGATCCGTGGATCGCGACCGGCACGACCTGCGCGCCGCTCTCCAGCGCGATCCGCCCGATCCCGCGCTTGGGCTTCTCGGCGAGCCGACCGGTGCGTGAGCGCCCGCCCTCCGAGTAGATGCAGACGGTCCCTCCACGGGCGAGGATGCGGCGCGCGATCTCAAAGCTCTGCTCGTCGGACCTGCCGCGCCGCACCGGAAAGACGCCGCCCCGACGCAACACCTCGGCGAACGGCCCCTTGTACAGCTGCGACTTGGCCATGAACTGGACCTTGCGGCGCGTGTATGAAGCGACGAAGAAGTGATCGATGTTCGAGAAGTGGT
>WLNG01000105.1 GCA_009699915.1 Actinomycetota bacterium | reverse complement strand
GAGCAGCGCCTTCGCCGGCCCGATCCACGGCGTCACGGCGGCGATCGTCGCGGGCGTCTGCTCGACCCCCGGGATCACCTCGAGCGAAAACGCGCGCACCGAGGGCAGCGCCGCGTTGAGCGAGCCGAGCGAGGCGTAGGCGGTCTGCACGGTCGGCCCGAGCTCCGCGACCGCCTCGCGCAACGAGCTCTGCTCGGCGGCCATCGCCGCCATCGTCGTGTTGAAGTTGTCGATCAGCCCGGCGAGCTCGGTCTGGCTGCCGGAGAGCTTGCGCCCGACGCTAGCCAGCCCGCGCACCGCCGACGAGAGATCGTCGGCGGCCAGGCCGCGCAGGGCTTCGTTCACGACGGCGGTGGACTTCAGCGCCGGGCCGCCGTAGGTGAGCGCCGAGTTGAGCGCACCGGCCGCGGTCAGACCACGGACAACCGGCTCCTGGCTGGCGTCCTGCTCGGGCGTCGGTGCAGCCGTGAGCGCTGAACCGAGCTCCGTCAGCGTGGTGCGCAGGCTCGCGCGGGTGTCCTGCTGGAGCGAGGTGAGGATCTGATCGATCTGGACCGGGCCGGCCGTCTGGCTGACGGGGATCGTGTCACCGTCCGAGAGCCGCGGGGACTCGGGCGTACCCGGCTGCAGATCGACGAAGAAGTTGCCCTCCAGGAAGATCCGCGGGCGGATCTTCAGGCGCGCGTCCTTGTGGATCGGGAGTCCGCCGTCCTTGATCTCCATCGTGATCACGGCGTTGTTCGTGCCGTCCTGACCCTCGATGCGCTTGATCTTGCCGACGTTCACGCCGGCGATGCGCACCGGCGAGTCCAGACGGATCGAGTTCGAGGTCTTGAAGACCGCCTGGAACTCGAACCCACGCGAGAACGGCCAGTCCTTGGTGAACCCGAAGTAGGCGACCGCGGCGACGGCGACGAGCACCAGCAGTCCGACCGTCACCGGATTCGCCCCGCGGCGATCCTTGCGCAGCGTGCGGGGGCGCTCGGCCCTGGATGTCCGCCGGAAGGCCATCAGGGAGCCGAGTCGTCGTGGAGGGTCGTGGACTTCTGGCCCGGGACGTTGCCGATCACTGTCTTGCCGGCGAGGAACTTCTCGTTCCCGGCAGCGCAGGTCTTCGGCTGGCCCGTGGCGGCCGTGTACGGATACGGATTCGAATGCAGGAAGTTCTTGTCGTCGTACCCGGCCCCGGTCGGCCCGCTGGCCGGAGCGGACGAGGGACCCCCCTCATTATTGGGCGCCTCGAAGAGGCTGCCGGGAGCGGTGATCACCGCGAAGCGCTGCATCGTGCCGTTCGTGCCGCCCTCGCTCAGCAGGCTCGCCACGTTGCGGAACCACAGCGCCACGTAGTTGCAGACGGTCTGCGCGGGAGTGAGGTGCAGGATCGTCGGGTTCAGGAGGATCGCAGTCTGCGTCAGGTCGCGCACGCCCGTGATGACCAGCGCGTCGGTGCTGAAGTCCTCGATCGCCTTGATCGTCTTCTCCAGACGGGCGTTGAACGCCGGGGAGTCGGCCAGCACCGGAGTCCCCACGCGCACCGTCGTCGCCAGATCGGGTGCAGCCGCCGCCAGCGCGCGCACACCCGGCTGCAGCTCACGCATCAGCGTTGTGGAGTCGACGAGGAACGGCCGCAGGCGCGGCAGATCACGCGTAGCGACCTGCAGGGTCTCCGGCCCCTCGGAGATCGACTCCTGTAGGTAGGGCACCGCGACCGACGCCAGCGCCGACATCGTCGTGTCGAGGTTGCGGAACAGCTGCGCCTGCACCCCCGCCACCGGCGCCACGACCGCCGCGCTCTGCGCCAGGCCGCGGATCAAGCCGCGCAGGTCGGTCTTCGAAGAGGCGAGGTTGCGCATCACCGGCGTGAGCTCGTCCAACAGCGGCGCGAGGTCTTGGATCGCGAAGTTGAGGTCCTGCCCGCGACCGGCGAAGGCGGTGCCGCCCGTCAGCGTGTTCTGCTGGATGGCGCGCCGCGTCGGCGTGTCGAAGGTGTTCAGGAATTCGTCGAGCTCGACCGGTTGCGGCGTGGCGTTGCGCAGCGGGATCGTCGCCCCGTCGGCGAGTTGCGCGTTCGTGGTGCCACGGGTCAGCTCGACGTACTTGAGCCCGAGCGCCGAGCGCGGGCGGATCAGCACCTCTGTGTCCGCGGAGAGCGGCTTGACGACGGTCTCGAGCTTCAGTCCGAGCACGGCGATCACGCGCCCCGACTTCAGGGTCTGCGCCTCGATGCTCGAGACGATCCCGATCCGCGTCCCGCCGATCCGCACCTCGTTGCCGCGCACGAGGCCCGCAGCGCTGGGAACCTGGACCTTCAGGTTGTAGGTGGGGACGAATGGCAGCCCGGAGTTCGCGTTGTAGGCGAGGAAGATTGCGAGGATCACCACGAGCGTCGTGATCGCCCCGATCAAGACGGGATTCGCTGCGATCGAGGATGTCCGGCGGCCGCGGCTCATTGTCCCAGGAGGTAGTCGAGGAGCGGGATCGCGTCGCGCGTGTTCACCGGCTTCACCGGTGCGCTGCGGGAAGTGGTCCCGCTCGCCGGGGCCCGCTGCGTGAGCGCCCTGCTCGTCGTCGCGCCGGACGAGGGGATCGGCACGCTCGTGGGCTCTCCCTTGGGGACCGCCGGCGTCGTGACCGCGCCGAAGTCCTTCTGGAAGTTCGCGCTGCAGCCGTCGCCGGAGGTCTGGACGGTCGCGTACGTCTGGCAGGTGTTCAGGATCAGCCGGGCGCGCAGGTAATGGCCGTACTGGTCGTAGGGGTTGGTCGCGCCAGCGCCGTAGAAGACGAAGTCCAGCAGGCGGTTGATGCCGCCCTTCATGTCGGTGGAGCGCAGCAGCAGCGAGAGGTTCGTGGCGAGCGGTGCGGCCTGACGGGTCAGCTGACCGAGATCCTGGGTCATGCTGAGCGAGTTCTGCAGTTCGGGGCCGGTGACGACGGCGGTGTCGCCGAGCGACTCAAGGGCCGTCGTGGCATTGCTCGTGAACTCCGGCGCGCCGGTTACCACCGTATTCAGCGATCCCGTGACCGACTGGAGGTCCTGAGCGATCGGGGTGAACGCTGTCGAGAACTCCCCGAGCCGATCCATGGTGGGTCCGAGCTCGGTGAGGAACGCCGGCAGCCGCTGGAGGTCGAGCGCCAGATCGGCGCTGCGCTCCGCGGTCGCCTTCGCGGTGACGGCCGACGCATTGATGAAGCCGGTGACGCTCTGACGCTCGCGCGCAAGCGGGGCCAGGACGCGATCGCCGTCGACGGCGAGCCGTGCGAGCCTGCGGTTCTCTGACGCGAGGATTCCGAGGACATCGTCGAGCTGACGCAGCGCCGGGCTCGCCTTCGTCAGCGCCTCGTGCAGGTTGGCCCCATTGCCGGCCAGCGCGGTGCCGAACTCGTTGAGGAAGATCGTCAGCCGCTCACGGAACGGCAGGCGCATGATGTTGTTGATCAGATCGAGATCGACCGAGCGGGTGGTGCGATCGGAGGGCAGGAGGTACTGCCCCTTCCCCGGGCCAGCGGCGATCCGGCGCAGCGCGGGCATCTCCCCGGCGCCCGGCTGCGTGGGCTCACACTCGACGTAGCGCTCGCCGATCAGCGACTGCGGACGGATCGTGCAGAAGGCGTCAGTGCGGAAGTCCCGATAGGCGGGGTCGTTGATGTTCAAGACCATCGCCGCCTTCTTGTCCGGCGTGAGGTCGATCGAGTCGACAGAGCCGACGACGACCCCCGCGATCTTCACGTCCATCCCGGGGATCACGAACGCGGCGTTGTCGAAGATCGCGCGGACCTTGTATCCGCCGGAGTCTGAGCCCGCGCCTACGGCGAAGACGACCAGCACGGCGCAGGAGACCAGCACGGCGGCAATGGCGAAGAGACGCTTCATCGTCCGGTCATGGCCCCGGTGGGACGATCGAGGGATTGCAGTCGAGGGTGCCGCTCACATCACGCCACGGGGCGCTCAGGTCGGTCGGCCGCTGGCTGGCCGAGCCGGGGCAGCGCGCGACGTACTGGACGCCGTTCTGGAGCCCCGGGGTTCGCTCGCTCGGCGGGACGGGGATCAGGGTGTTGGAGCCGCCGTCGTAGCGGAAGGCGTTGAACACGGGAGCCACGCGGGCGAAGTGGCCGCTGGCGTCGTAGTTGGCCGCCCCTTGGCCGAAGTCGCGCAGCCAGCCGACGAGGTCGGGCGTGTACGGCCGCGCGAACGTGAGCAATGGCAATGAGTCGTTCAGGGCGGTGATCGAGTTCGGGAAGGTCTTCGCGCCCTGGCTCGCCAGCGCCGGCGTGGTCTTGAGCAGGTCGGTCAGGTCATTGCCGGCGCCGGAGGTGCGCACGAGCTTGGAGAGATCGGTGAACGTCGGCGTGGCGGTCGTGATCAGCGGACGAAGCTCGGCGAGGAAGGGCGCCAGATCCTTGGTCGCCGGCCCGGAGGCGGCGACCAGCTTGTCGACGTCGTCGAGCGCATTGCGCAGGTTCACGAAGGTCGTGCTGCCCCGGCGCAGCGTCTGCGGGAGGTAGTCCAGCGCCTGCGCGAGCGAGCGATTCTCGTCGGCGATCGCCCCAAGCGTCGTGTTGGCGTTCGACACCAGCGCCGTCAGCGTCGGCGCGCGCGAGGCGAGCGTCGAGACCACCTTCGAGGTCTGGGTGAGCACCGTCTCGAGCGCCGGGCGATCGGCATTGAGCTGCTCGACGAGCAGGCGCGTCTGGCTCAGCGCAGGAGAGAGGTACTTCGCCGCAGCGTTGCCCTCCGCGCCCTTGCCCTCGTACCAGGTGGCGAACCCGCGGATGACCTCCTGCAGGCCCTTGCGGGTCTCCCCGTCGAGGCTGTTGAAGATCTGATCGAGGTCAACGATCGTGGTCGTGCGGTCCTCGCCGATGATCGCGGTGTCCCCGAGCTTGGGCGCGCTGGAGGGCCCTGGCGAGAGCTCGACGTAGCGGTTTGCCACGCCGGAGAGCGAGGTCGCCCGGATCACCGCGCTGGTCCCGCGGTGCAACGGCGCATACGGCTTCTTGACCGAGACGGTGACCTCCGCGAGGTTGTCCGGCGTCAGCTGGATGTCCTTCACCGAGCCGATCCGCCTGCCGCCGATCTGGACGTCGTTGTCGTTCACCAGCTGGCCGGCCGTCTGGAAGACGATCCGGTACTCGCGGGAGCCGCCTCCGTGGAGCAGGACCACCCCAAGCGCGATGGCGAGGGCGGCGCAGAGCGCGGCGACGAGTCCGCGTGCGGGACTCATGCTCGCTCCGACACCATCGGGTGGTCACCGCTCGCCATCTGAGTCCCCGCCCGGCCTCACTCCATCCCGAGCGGCCCCTGGGCCGCACCGGAGAGGAATTGCCGCACAAAGGCGTTGTCGGAGTCGAAGAGCTCCTCGGCAGGACCGGCCTCGACGATCCGCCCACGCCAGAGGACCGCGATGTACTCCGCCACGCGGCGCGCGCTCATGATGTCGTGCGTGATCACCGTGTAGGCGCCGCCGTTCTCGGCATGGATCTCCTGGATGAGCTCACACAGGAGCGCGGTTCGGACCGGATCGAGGCCGGAGTCCGGCTCGTCGAAGAGCACGATTCCCGGGTCCAGGACGAGCGCCCGCGCGAAACCAGCGCGCTTGCGCATGCCGCCGGAGAGCTCGTTGGGCATCTTCTCCCCCGACTGGCCGAGACCCACCTCGTC
>WLNG01000104.1 GCA_009699915.1 Actinomycetota bacterium | reverse complement strand
CGTCTCGACGCGCGTCGCCCGCGGCGGGGCCTGATCGCGCAGCGCCGCGTAACTGGCCGCGACCGCGCCACCGAGCAGGACAAGGCTCAGTAGGCCGGCGGCGCCGATCGTGCGCAGCCCCATCCCGGACCGCGGCGGGGCAGTCGCCGTGCCGCACTCCAGGCACCACTGCTGCCCGTCGGCGACCGACGCCCCGCAGGAGCGGCACGCAGCGCTTGGCGCCACCTCAGGCGCCTCTCCGTCCGGCTCCGGCAAAGTCATCGCGATCAGCTTTCCATACCCCGGCGCTGCCGGCGGAACACCACCGTCAGGCCTGAACGGCCTCCACGGCCAGGCGTGCCCCGGCCACCTCGTGACCTTCGACGGCGGAGATCACGCGACCTGCCTCGCGGGCGGGGACGGACACGAAGGAGAAGCGTTCGAGGACGCGCACATCGCGGATAGCCTCGCCGTCAAGCCCGGCCTGTGAGCTGACGGCGTGCACGAGGTCGGCGGGCTCCAGGCCGTCGGCGCGGCCGGCTGAGACGAGCAGCGTCGTCCACGGCCCCTCGCCGGTGCGGGTGATCTTCGGCTTGTCGTGACGCCGCGGACGCTCGGTCACCGGCGCCGGCTCGACGCGCACGCCGGGCGCCCAGGGCGTCAGCGCCATGCCGATGTGCTGCTCGATCGCCTCGAGCTCGCGCTGCTGGCGCGACTCGACGAACGTGACAGCGCGGCCCGATCGGCCGACGCGGCCGGTGCGGCCGATGCGGTGGACGTAGACGTCGGGCGAGGCGGGGACGTCGAAGTTCACGACGTGCGTGACGGTCGAGATGTCAAGTCCGCGCGCCGCGACGTCGGTGGCGACGAGGATCGGCACGCGCCCGCCCTTGAAGGCGAGCATCACGCCATCGCGCTGGCCCTGCGAGAGGTCACCGTGGAGCGCACGGACGTTCATGCCCTTGTCCTTGAGCAGGCGCCCGAGCTGGTCGCAACGGATCTTGGTGCGCACGAAGACGATCGCCTGGGTGGGGCGCTCCTGCGCGAGGACCTCGGCAAGCTTGACCGCCTTGTCGGAGGCGGCGACCTCGACGCGGAACTGCTCGACGGTGTCAACCGTCAGCGTCTGCGTCACGACCTTCACGGTGACCGGGTCGTAGAGATAGCGCTCGGCGAGCGCGCGGATCGGCGGTGGCATCGTCGCGCTGAAGAGCGCGGTCTGCCGGCTCGACGGGGAGCTCGCAAGGATCTTTTCGACGTCCTCGATGAAGCCGAGGTCGAGCATCTCGTCGGCCTCGTCGAGCACGACGTACCGGCAGCTGTGGAGCACGAGCGAGGCACGCGAGAGCAGGTCCATGACGCGGCCGACGGTGCCGACGACGACGTGCCCGCCGGCGCGCAACTGCGCCTGCTGCGTGCGGATCGGCGCGCCGCCGAAGACGGCGACGACGTCGATGCCCTTGCGCGCGCCGTAGGTGCGCAACGCCTGCGTCACCTGAATGCAGAGCTCGCGCGTGGGCGTGAGGACTAGCGCCTGCGTCTCGCGGATCTCCGGATCGACGTACTCCATCAGCGGGATCCCGAACGCCGCCGTCTTGCCGGAGCCCGTCTGCGCCTGCCCGATGATGTCGTGGCCCTTGAGGAGCGGCGGGATCGCCTGTTCCTGGATGGGGCTCGGCTGTTCGTAGCCGACGTCCTCCAGCGCGCGGAGGATTGGGGCCGAAAGGCCGAGGTCGGCGAACGAGGTCACGCCCTCAGACTAGGGGGACCGGTACTCTCCCGGCCGCAATGAGCCTTACCGTCGTCGGATCGATCGCTTATGACGCCGTCACAACCCCCTTTGGGGAGCGCGAGCGCATGCTCGGCGGCGCAGCCACCCACTTTGCCCTCGCCGCGTCCTTCTTCGACGAGGTGCGGGTGATCGGGCCGGTCGGGGAAGACTTCGACGCCGAGTCCTGGGAGATCCTCGGGACTCGCGGGATCGCCACCGATGACGTCGAGCGCGTCGCTGGCGGCAAGACGTTCTTTTGGAAGGGCGAGTACTCGACCAACCTCAACAGCCGCGAGACGCACATCACCGACCTCAACGTCTTTGAGCATTTCGAGCCGAAGCTCTCCGACGCGGCACGGGCCTGTGACGTGCTCTTCCTGGCGAACATCCAGCCGGACCTCCAGCGCGGCGTGCGCGAGCAGTGCGCGAGCGCCCGCTTCGTCGCGATGGACTCGATGGACCTGTGGATCACGATCGCCCGGCCCTCGCTGATCGAGACGATCCGCAGCGTCGACTGCCTGATCCTCAACGACGAGGAGCTCGAGCTCCTCACCGAGATGCCGAACTTCGTCAGCGCCGCGCGCGAGGTGCTCACCTGGGGCCCGTCGGCAGTGATCGCCAAACAGGGAAAGTACGGAGCAGCACTCTTCACGCGCGATGGGTACTTCGCGCTGCCGGCCTTCCCGCTGGAGGATGTGATCGACCCCACCGGCGCCGGCGACACGTTCGCTGGCGGGTTCGTCGGATACATCGCAGCGCATCCGGAGCACCCGATCGACCACGACCTGCTGGTGCGCGCGATGGTCTACGGCACGGCGCTGGCGTCCTTCAACGTGGAGGCGTTCGGAACCGAACGAGTCGCCGAGCTCAGCCCGGAGGAGATCACCGGCCGCGTCGGCGAACTCCAGCGCATGACGACCTTCGCGCACGAGCCGATCACGCTGCGGTCCTAGGCACTACCCGCGCTGGCGGGTAGCATCGCGGGACAGTGAACGCTTGGACCTTCATTTACCTCATGTTGGTGCTGAAGATCCCGGTCGCCGCGATGGCCTGGATCGTGTGGTGGGCGGTGCACAAGACGCCTGAAGCCGAGCCGGACCCGCAGAGTAGCGATGGGGGGTCACAGCGTGACCGCCATCCCCGCCGGCCATTCCCGCGCGGACCGCGGCGCGGCGCGCATGGTGAGATCGCTCCCGCGTCCCCACCCCGCACCCGGCCGGCCGTCGCGCGCGTGCGTCAGGACGAGCGCACCGAGCGCTGAACCGCGACGCGCCCGCCGCTCATGGCAGACTGCGCCCCATGAGCGTGACGTCGGTCCTCTCGGACGGCACCATCCGGCGACTCGTCGCGGAGGGCCAGATCAAGATCGAGCCGTGGGACGAATCGCTGGTCCAGCCGGCGAGCGTCGACCTGCGGCTCGGGCGGTCCTTCCGCGTCTTCCACAACCATCGCGTCTCGGCGATCGATCTCGCGGATCCGCCGCGTGACCTCACCGAGCAGATCATCGTGGAGGACGACGAGGCGTTCGTCATCCATCCCGGCGAGTTCTGCCTTGGGCGCACGGAGGAGTGGGTCGAACTACCGAATGACATCGTCGCGCGCATCGAAGGCAAGAGCAGCCTCGGGCGCCTCGGCCTGATCGTCCACGCGACGGCGGGCTTCTGCGACCCCGGCTGGAAGGGCACGCTCACCCTCGAGCTCGCGAACCTCACGCGCGTCCCGATCAAGCTGCGCCCGGGTCTGCCGATCGCGCAGCTCAGCTTCATGACCCTCGACCGCGCAGCCGAGCGCCCGTACGGCCATCCCGATCTCGGCAGCCACTACCACGGGCAGGTCGAGGCGACCGAGTCGCGCTTCGATCCGGCCCACCGCGCAACGCCCTCGGGCGACGTGACGTCCGGCGAGCGCGCACGGTAAGTTTTCTGACGATGATCCACGCAGTCCTCGCAGCCGCTGAGACGATGGCGGTCGAATCCGAGAAGTCCGAGACGTTCTTCTTCGTCGCCGGTGGCGTCTTCGCCGCCTGGGCGATCGTCGTCGGGATCGCCGGAATGAAGTCCTCCGGGTTCGCCGCCTCGCGGGCTGTCGGCACGGCGGTGATCGGCGTGTCGGTACTGCTCGCGGGCCTCACCATGGCGGCGGTCATCGTCGTCTCGTCGTAACCGCCAGCGAGCCGACGCAGAGAGTCCTTCTAGGATGAAGATCTTGCGCAGCGAGCGACTAGGAGCACGACGAGGATGAGCACAGAGACCCTGACGGTCACCGACAACCGGACCGGGCAGACCTATGAGCTGCCGATCAGCGACGGGACGATCCGCGGGATCGATCTGCGCCAGATCAAGGTGTCCGACGGGGACTTCGGGCTCATGTCGTACGACCCGGCGTTCATGAACACCGCATCGTGCCGTTCGGCGGTCACGTTCATCGACGGAGACGAGGGCATCCTCGAGTACCGCGGGTACCCGATCGAGGTCCTCGCCGAGCGCTCCAGCTACCTCGAGGTCGCCTACCTCCTGATCCATGGTGAGCTTCCCACGCAAGCGCAGCTGGAGATCTGGACCGCCGAGATCACGAACCACACGTTCGTACACGAGGCGTTCAAGAACTTCATGCAGGGGTTCCGCCACGACGCGCACCCGATGGGGATGCTGATGAGCAGCGTCGGCGCGCTCTCGGCCTTCTACCCCGAGGCCAAGGACATCGTCGATCCGCAGATCCGCCGTCTGCAGACCGTGCGCCTGCTCGCGAAGATGCCGACGCTCGCGGCGTTCTCGCTGCGCCACATGCGCGGCCAGCCGTACGTCTACCCGGACAACGAACTCTCCTACTCGGGCAATTTCCTGAGCATGATGTACCGCATGTCCGAGCTGAAGTACCAGCCGGATCCGCGCATCGAGCGCGCGCTAGACATCCTCTTCATCCTGCATGCCGACCACGAGCAGAACTGCTCGACCAGCGCGGTGCGCAGCGTCGGCTCGGCCGGAGGCGACCCGTACTCCGCGATGGCCGCGGGCGTGGCGGCGCTCTACGGACCGTCTCACGGCGGCGCCAACGAGGCGGTCCTGAAGATGCTGCGACGCATCGAGCGAGTAGAGAACGTGCCCGCCTTCATCGAGGGTGTGAAGGCCGGCAACGAGCGTCTGATGGGCTTCGGCCACCGCATCTACAAGAACTACGACCCTCGCGCGACGATCATCAAGAAGGCCGTCGACGACGTCTTCGAGGTGACCGGGAAGAACCCGCTGCTCGACGTCGCGACCGAGCTCGAGAAGATCGCCCTTGAGGACGACTACTTCGTCTCGCGCAAGCTCTACCCGAACGTCGACTTCTACTCCGGCTTGATGTATGAGGCGCTCGGCCTGCCGGTCGAGATGTTCCCCGTGATGTTCGCGATCGGCCGCGCGAGCGGCTGGATGGCCCAGTGGCTTGAGATGAGCATCGACGGCGAGCAGAAGATCTCCCGGCCGCGCCAGATCTACACCGGCGGCCGCGGCCTCGACTACGTCGACATCGCCGCGCGCGGCTGACCTCCTGCCCGACCGCATAGGCTTGCCAGCATGGGCGCCTACACGCTGATCCTGCGCGTCGAAGGCCGCACCGAGAAGCAGCGCTTCGACGCGCTGCCGACGGCGCTGGACGCGCTCGAACGCGAGGCGCGCGCATTCGCCGCCACCGAGCGGCGGGAGGGCCGATCGATCGTCACGCGGACCTACGAGCCGGTGAACATCGTCGCGCTGCGCGCAGAGCTCAAGGGACCAGGCCTGCGCTGCGGCATCGATGTGCGCGGCGACGGGTCGGCGGGGGCCTACACCGGCCGATGGGGGCGGCGCCTCATTGATCTGCACGACGGCGAGGATGCGTACGCCGCGCTGCGCCGCACGCTCGACGGCTAAAGCCGCAGCGCCACGCCGTGCCGTCGCAGCCAGCGCCGCTGAGCGTCGTATCCGGGCAGGTGCTCGCCGAGCAGCCCCCAGAAACGGGGCGAGTGGTCCATCACCGCGAGGTGGCACGCCTCG
>WLNG01000103.1 GCA_009699915.1 Actinomycetota bacterium | reverse complement strand
TGCGCCGAGCAGCGAGCCGATCAGCACGACGAGTGCAAAGGCGTTGACGGCGCCGATGACGCCGACCAGCGCGATCGACACCGTGCGCCGGCTGGCGCTGCGCTCGAGGCGGCGCCGCGAACCTGGAACGGAGAGCGCGAGCATCAGCCCGAGCTCCGGCACGATCGCGATCAGCCAGATCCAGCCGGGTAGTCCCCAGATCTGCCAGCCCTCGGTGAGGCTGATGATCGCCAGCAGGCTCTGGCAGAGCACCGGCGGAAGGATCGCCAGCGGCGCCTCGACGCGCTCCTCGCGCCGCAGCTCGGCGGCGCTGTCGTGCTCCACGCTGCTCACGGGGCCACCGTACTCGTCCCGGGGGCGCCGCGCGCGACCGCAGGAGCGTCAGGCGGCAGCCTGCTGCGCCCAATCGCGGTAGAGCGCCGCGTAGCGCCCGTCCCGGGCCAGGAGTTCGTCGTGCGTGCCCTCCTCGGCGATTGCGCCGTGTTCCATGACGATGATCCGCCCAGCCTGGCGGATCGTCGAGAGCCGATGCGCGATGACGATTGCGGTCCGTCCTGCCAGCAGACGGCGCAGGCCGTCCTCGATGCGTCCCTCGGTGTGGAGATCGACGTTCGATGTCGCTTCGTCCAGGATCAGGATGCGCGGGTCGGCGACCAGCGCGCGCGCGAAGGCCAGCAGCTGGCGCTGGCCGGCGGAGAGCTGCACGCCGCGTTCACCGATCTGCGTGTCGGGCCCTTCTGGGAGCGCCGCGATGAAGTCCCATGCGCCCACGGCGCGTGCCGCTCCCTCAAGCTCCTGCGCCGTCGCCTCGGGGCGCCCGAACGAGAGGTTGTCGGCGACCGTTCCGCCGAAGAGGAATGCCTCCTGCGGGACGATTCCCATCTGGCTGCGCAGAGAGGCCATCGTCACCGCTCGCAGGTCGTGTCCGTCGACCAGAACCGCTCCAGTGCTCGGGTCGTAGAAGCGTGCGACGAGCTTGGCCATCGTCGACTTGCCTGCGCCGGTCGCGCCGACGAGCGCGACCGTCTGGCCCGCCGGGATCGTCAACGAAACGTCTTCGAGCGCAAGTCTGGTCTCCCCGTTGGGGTCGTTCTTCTTGCGGTAGCGGAAGGAGACGCCCTCGAAACGGATCTCACCGCGGATGGGGGGAAGGTCCTGCGCGCCGGGCGCATCGACGAGGTCGGGCTCGGTGTCGAGCAGCTCGAAGATCTTGTCGAGTGCCGCCATGCCGGACTGGTATGTGGTGTAGACCTGTGAGAGCTGACCGATTGGATCGAAGAAACCGTTCAGCGCGGCGATGAAGCCAACCAGCACGCCGATTGCGACATTCCCGTTGATCGCCTGAAGACCGCCGAAGATGATCACGAGCACGGTCGCCAGCGAGCTCACGAACTCGACCGCGGGGAAGTACGCCGCGTTCAGGTTGACCGTCGCCATGTTCGCGTTCATGTTGCGCTCGTTGAGGCCGGTGAAGCGATCGCGGTGGAAGGGTTCGCGCGCGAACGACCGCACGACCCGGACGCCCGAGAGTGTCTCCTGCAGATCGGCGGTGATGGCGCCGATCGTCTCGCGTGTGCGCCGGTAGGCGTCTGCGCTGACGAGCCGGAAGATGAACGAACCGATCGCCATCACCGGGAAGACGAGGAAAACGATCAGCGCAAGTTTCCAGTCGAGCAGCAGCAGGATGATGATCGAGCCGATCAGCGTGAGCGTCGCTTGGAAGAGCGTCACGATCGTGTCGGTGACGAGCGAGTTGAGCGCCTCGACGTCGTTCGTCATCCGGCTGATCAGCACACCTGCGGGGCGCCGCTCGTAGAAGCCGACCGGCATCGCCTGCAGATGGCGGAACATCCGCATCCGCAGGTCCTGGAGCGCGCGCTGTCCGACCCAGCCGGTGAGGAACGTCTGGGCGAACGACGTCGCCCAGACGATGAGAACGCTCAGGACGTACAGCCCGACGATCAAGTTCAGCTTGGCGATGTCGCCCGGGATGATCGCCTTGTCGATCGCGGCTGCGGCAAGTGGGGCCGGAGCGAGCGCAGCGGCGACGCCGATCACCAGCGCGATGAACATCAAGACGGTCTTCGCGCGATACGGGCGCAGCAGCGCCGCCAGGCCGCGGACCTTGCGACCGCGGTCACCGGTGCCCTTCATGCGGCGGCGCGAGTCCTGCACGACGAGCCGGACTCGCTCGCGCACGCTCGCTCCCTCGGGAGCGATCGGCGGCCGGTCGTCGGTCGAGGAGCCGGAATGTCCGCGGCTCACAGGCTCACCCCTTCCGGCTCGAGCGGCTTGCGGGTGAGGAACACCTGATCTGGCAGCCCCTTCTCGACGATGTCGCGGTACAGCTCGGAGCGCTCGAGGAGCTCGTCGTGCGTGCCCTCGGCGACGAGCTCGCCGTCATCGAGCACGACGATCTTGTCCGCGAGCGAGATCGTCGAGAGGCGGTGGGCGATGATGAAGGTCGTGCGGCCCTTCATCGCCTCGCGCAGCGCCGCCTTGATCTGGTGCTCGGTGGACGCATCAACCGACGAGGTCGCGTCATCGAGGATCAGGATTCGCGGGTCGGCGAGCAGCGCACGGGCGATGGCCAGCCGCTGTCGCTGTCCACCGGAGAGCGTCAGCCCACGCTCTCCGACACGGGTGTCGTAGCCGTCGGGCAGGCGCTCGATGAATGTTGTGGCCTGAGCCCGCCGGGCGGCCTCGTGGACCTCGGCGTC
Organism: Actinomycetota bacterium; assembly: GCA_009699915.1. Taxonomy (GTDB): domain Bacteria; phylum Actinomycetota; class Thermoleophilia; order Solirubrobacterales; family Solirubrobacteraceae; genus F1-60-MAGs163. The sequence goes on along the minus strand of WLNG01000103.1, from coordinate 3,050 downwards.
GGTCGCGTCCGGCCGGGCGTAGGCGATGTTTTCGCGCACGGTCGCGGAGAAAAGGAAGGGGTCGTCGTTGACGACGGCGATCGCGCGGCGCAGCTGCGCCGGATCAAACTCCCGCACATTGACGCCATCGACCAGCACCGATCCGGCGGTCGCGTCGTAGAGGCGCGGGATCAGCTGGACGAGGGAGGTCTTCCCGGAACCGGTCGCGCCGACGATTGCCACGGTCGTACCCGGCGGTACGTCCAGCGTCACGTCGTGCAGCGCCTCGCGCAGGGCCGTGGGGTAGCGCAGCGAGGCTCCGCGCAGCTCGACGCGGCCGCCGCCGGTCGGGAGAGCGACCGGGTGCTCAGGCGCGACCACCTGGGGCTCACGATCGAGGATCTGGTAGAGCCGCGCGCCGGATGCGGTCGCGCGCTGGGCAAGGCCCAGCGACATCCCGAGGGTGCGCATCGGCCCGATCAGCATCAGCAGGTAGGTGTAGAACGCGCTGAATCCGCCGATCGTCAGCGTCCCATCGATCACCTGCCGGCCACCGGCATAGAGGACGGCGGCAAGCCCGAGCTGGGGGAGGAACCCGATGAACGGGTTGTAGAACGCCTGAATGCGGGTCGCGCGCATCGACTGCTCGAAGACGCGGCGGACCTGGCGCTCGAAGCGACGCTGCTGGCGGTGTTCGGCGGCGAAGGCCTTCACGACGCGCACTCCGGAGACGTTCTCCTCGACCTCTGCCGTCAGCTCAGCGATCCGCTGCTGGACCTCCTGAATCATCGGGCGCGAGCGCCGGCCGTAGCGGTTAGCGATCACGATCACGAACGGCACCGGCAGCAGCGAGATCGCCGCAAGCCCCGGATCGAGGAGGAACATCGCGATCGAGGCGAGGATGATCGTCAGCGCCGACTGGATCATGAAGACCAGGCCATATCCAAGGAAGAAGCGCACCGCCTGGAGATCGACGGTTGCGCGCGACATCAGCTGCCCGGTCTGCTGCTGGTCAAAGAAGGCCAGTTCCAGTGACTGGAAGTGCGCGTACATCGATCCGCGCAGGTCACGTTCGACGCCGAGCGAGACCCGGCCGGCCACGAGCCGACGAGCGACGGTGAGGCTCAGGCGCAGGATGCCTGCGACGAGCACCGCTCCCGCGAGCAGGCGCAACTGCGCCTTGTCGCCCTGATGGATCTGGTTGATCGCCTGGCCGGTGAGCCACGGGATCGTGACCGTCATCGTCATCGCGGCGATCGCCAGCCCCGCCGACAGCAGCACGCTACGCCGGTACGGGCGCAGGAATCCGAGGAGTCGCCAGAAAAGCGCCACGGATCAGAAAGTAGTGTCTGCGAGATGCACGATCGCCTCAGGCATGGGCTGTGCGCCGACTGCGCCCATCAGCGGATCGTCCTTTCGGGCCGCGGCTCGGTCTTCTCGCTCTGCGAGCGCGGGCTGAGCGATCGCGCCTACGCGAAGTACCCGCGGATTCCGGTGATCCGCTGCGCCGGCTTCGATGAACGTTCCGACGACGACGGAACGCCGGGCTGACGGCGCCGATCGCAGCGCGCGCCGCTACCGTCGCAGGAGATGGTCTTCCAGCTGATCCTGCCGGGCGTGCGCCGGCGCCGGGCCCTGCTGGTACTCGTCTGCGTCGCCGTCGTCTCGGCCGTTGCTCCGGCCGGAGCGGATGCGCTGAGGCTCCGCTCGTGCGCGGGGCAGGTGGGCTGGGTCTGCGGAACGCTGCGGGTTCCGCTCGATCACGCCGGTCGCAGCTCCGGTTCGCTGGGCATCGCGGTCGCTGCGCAGAGTCGGCCGGGCCGCGTGCTGGTGGCCCTCTCCGGCGGCCCTGGGCAGAGCTCGGTCGACGACGCGGCATCGTGGTCATCGACGCTCGCTCCCGCCGATGGCCGTTACCGGATCGTCGTGCTCGACCAGCGGGGGACGGGACGGTCAGGAGCGCTGCGCTGCCCGTCGATCCAGCGCCTGCGCGGTCTCGATCCCGTGACGCCCGAGGTGGTTGCGAGCTGCGTGCGCGGCGTTGGCTCGCGTGCATCCTTCTACCGCACGCTCGACAGCGTTGAGGACATCGAGGCGCTGCGCGTCGCGCTGGGCGTCCGGCGGATCGCGCTCGCTGGAATCAGCTACGGGACCTGGGTCGCGCAGGAGTACGCGCGCCGCCACCCGACGCATGTCGACCGGCTGATCCTCGATTCGATCGTCGGGCCCGACACTCCGGATCCGTTCCTGCTCGACTCCTTCGCGCGCCTGCCTCGAGTGCTGCGTGAGCAGTGCGCGGCCGGCCGCTGCCGCGGGGTCGCGCGTGATCCGGTTGCTGACCTCGGGGCCGTCGCGGCGCGCCTGCGCCGCGGCCCGATCACCGGCGTGCGCTTCGATGCGTCCGCCGCTCGGCGCCCGGCGCGGATTGCGACCGAGGAGCAGCTCTTCGCATTGATCTCCGGGGCGGACCTGAACCCGTACATGCAGGCGCGCCTGCCGGGGGTGCTCGCCGCAGCTGCGCAGGGTGATGACGCGCCGCTGCTGCGCCTGATTCCCGTTGGCAACGGGTCGGTCATTCCGACCCCTGCGCTGAGCTTCGGATTGAACGTCATCACCGGCTGTCTGGACACGGCGCTGCCCTACGCCCTGACGAGCGCATTCGACGGGCGCAGCGCGCGCGTCGACGCGGCGATCGCTGCCGTCGATCCGGCGCGCTACGTGCCCTGGTCGGCGGCGGCCGTCCGCGCGAGCGGTTTCGTGGAGGACTGCCTGCTGTTCCCCCGCCAGACGCTCGCACAGCCGGCCACGAGGCCGCTGCCGAACGTTCCCGCGCTGCTGCTCGGCGGGCGGCTCGACATGCGTACGCCGATCGAGAACGCGCGTGCGGTGCACCAGAAGATGCCGCGGTCATCGCTGGTGACGGTCGCCGGTACCGGGCATGACGCGCTCGACAGCGATGCGACCGGATGTATCGCCGAGGCGCTGCGGCGCTTCGTCGGCGGGCGACAGGTCGGGAATCCCTGCCGTGGCCGCACCAACCAGGAGCTCGTGCGCCCCCGTGCACCACAGAC
>WLNG01000102.1 GCA_009699915.1 Actinomycetota bacterium | reverse complement strand
GCGGTCGGGTGGACGATGTCGATTGCCGATGCCATCGCGGCGCGAGGATACGCGCGCGCCCCTCTGACCGGACGTAGACTCGCTCCATGGAGGCGGCGGGGCAGTCGATGCTGGAGCGTGTCCGGGCGACCGGGCTGCTCATGCAGGCGGCGCCGGTCGTGGTGCTGCTCTCCGGGGGGCGTGATTCCGTCTGTCTCCTGGACGCGGCGGTCACCCTCGCCGGTGCCACTGCCGTCAGCGCCCTGCACGTCCATCATGGACTGCGTCCTGAGGCCGACTCCGAGGAGGAGCACTGCCGCAGGCTCTGCGAGTCGCTCGCAGTGCCGCTGGTCGTCGAGCGCCTGACTCCCGCGGCCGGTGGCAACGTTCAGGCCTGGGCGCGCGATGCGCGTTACGCAGCCGGCGAGCGCGTGGCGACCGCCGCCGGCGCGCGGCTCGCGGCGGGCCACACGGCGAGCGATCAGGTCGAGACGATCCTCTACCGGCTCGCGGCCTCGCCAGGGCGCAGGGCGCTGCTCGGCATGCCCGATGAGCGTGGGGTCCTCATGCGCCCACTGCTGCGCGCAGGTCTCACACGGGCTGAGACTGCGAGCTGGTGCCTTGAGCGCGGCCTGTCCTGGATCGAAGACGCTTCGAACACCGCGCCGCGCTACGCCCGCAGCCGCGTGCGCGCCGAGCTCGTTCCCGTGCTCCAAGGGCTGCACCCGGCCGCCGAGGCGAACGTGCTGCGCACCGCCGAGCTGCTGCGCGAGGAGGCCGAGGTGCTCGACCTCGTCGTCGACACGGCGCTCGCAGGGCGCGACCACGTCGCGCTCGACCATCTTGCTGCGCTGCCGCCGGCGGTGGCCCGGCTCGTCGTCCGCCGTCTGGCCGAGGAGGCCTGCGGCGTCCTCTGTCCGCGAGCGCCGAGCAGGCTCGACGATCTGCTTGCGCTCGGGCGCGGTGGCGGTCGCGCGGCGCTCGATGTGGGCGAGGGTGTTCGGGCGGTCTCCGAGGACGGCGTGCTGCGCTTCGAGGCGACGCCGCCGCTGGGGTCTCTACGCTCGAACGCCCCGTGACCATTGCGCCAGTTCCCCCCCTCGGAGAGATCCTCGTCGAGGAAGATCGGCTGCGCGAGCGCGTCGTGGCCCTCGGCCGGGAGATCAGCGTCGACTATGCAGAGTCGGAACTGCTGCTCGTCGGTGTGCTGAAGGGGGCGATGCTGTTCCTCTCAGATCTGATGCGCGAGATCACCTCCCCGTGTGAGGTGGACTTCATGGCGGTCGCGTCATACGGCTCGGCGACCGATTCCTCTGGCGTCGTGCGGATCCTCAAGGACCTTGACGTGCCGATCGAAGGCCGCGACGTGCTGATCGTCGAGGACATCGTGGATTCGGGCCTGACACTCCAGTATCTGCTGCGCAATCTCGGCGCGCGCGGGCCGCGCACACTGGAGGTCTGCGCGCTGCTGACCAAGCCCGAACGGCGCAAGGCCGACGTCGCCATTCGCTACACGGGGTTCGAGATTCGGGACTGCTTCGTCATCGGGTACGGGCTCGATCATCGCGAGCGCTGGCGCAACCTGCCGTACGTCGCCGAACTGGCGGCCGAGTAGGGCGGCGCGCAACCCGGCGCCCAGACACGCCTGACCGGTGGGTCTGGCCGACTCCTGCTGGTACGCTCAGCATCTTGACCGGCACGCCCGATCCGCGACGTTGCAGCACAGGTTCCGCCCGATGAATCGCTTCTTCAAGAGCGCAGCATTCCCCATCCTGATCGTGATCGTGCTCGCGTTCTTCGCGCAGCGCCTGATCAACACGAGCACGAAGGAGAAGCCGCCGACGTACAGCGAGTTCATCCAGCAGCTCGATGCGGGCCAGCTCAAGACCGTCGAGCTCAAGACAAAGAACAACACCGTGGTCGTCACCCCGAAGCAGGGGTCGACCTACGAGACCGGCTTCACCGACGGCGGCGTCGATCGCCTCGACGCTCAGCTGGCAGCGGCCGAGGACGCCGGAAAGCTGCAGAGCTACAACGTCCAAGGCCGCAAGACGAGCGGCTGGCTCTCGCTGCTCACCTACGTCCTGCCCTTCCTGATCTTCATCGGGTTCTGGATCTTCCTGATGAATCAGGTCCAGGGCGGAGGCTCGAAGGTGATGTCGTTCGGGAAGTCCCGCGCGAAGCGGCTTTCCGTCGATTCCCCGAAGATCACCTTCCGCGATGTCGCCGGCGTGGACGAGGCGGTCGAAGAGCTGCACGAGATCAAGGAATTCCTCGAGAACCCGAAGAAATTCCAGGCGCTCGGAGCCCGGATCCCGAAGGGCGTGCTGCTGTTCGGACCTCCCGGAACCGGCAAGACGCTGCTCGCGCGTGCCGTCGCCGGTGAGGCGGGCGTCCCGTTCTTCTCGATCTCCGGCTCGGATTTTGTCGAGATGTTCGTCGGCGTCGGCGCCAGCCGCGTGCGCGACCTCTTCGAGCAGGCGAAGCAGAACTCGCCCTGCATCATCTTCATGGACGAAATCGACGCCGTCGGCCGCCATCGCGGCGCCGGTCTCGGCGGCGGGCACGACGAGCGTGAGCAGACGCTGAATCAGCTGCTCGTCGAGATGGACGGCTTCACGATGACCGACAACATCATCCTGATCGCCGCCACCAACCGGCCCGACATCCTTGACCCCGCGCTGCTGCGCCCCGGCCGCTTCGACCGCCAGATCGTCGTGGACCGTCCCGATCGCAAGGGCCGCGCGAAGATCCTTGAGGTTCACACTCGCGGTAAGCCGCTCGGCAAGGGGATCGAAGTCGACACCCTCGCCGGGCAGACCCCGGGCTTCACCGGCGCCGACCTCGCCAACCTCGTCAACGAGGCTGCGCTGCTCGCGGCACGCAGCGGCAAGCGCGAGATCACCCAGACGGAGCTCGAGGAGGGGATCATGCGCGTGATCGCCGGCCCCGAGAAGAAGACGCGCGTGATGGGCGAGAAGGAGCGGCTGATCACCGCCTACCACGAGATGGGTCACGCGATCGTGGGCCACTATCTCGAGCACTCCGATCCCGTCCACAAGATCTCGATCGTCGGCCGCGGCCAGGCCCTTGGGTACACGATCTCGATGCCGCAGGAGGACAAGTTCCTCACGACGCGCGCCGAGCTTCAGGACCAGATGGCGATGACCCTCGGCGGGCGCGCCGCGGAGGAGATCGTCTTCAATGAGATCACCACCGGTGCCTCGAATGACCTTGAGAAGGTCACGGCCACCGCGAAGCAGATGGTGATGCGTTTCGGCATGAGCGAGCGACTTGGGCCGCGCGTCTTCGGCCACAACCAAGGGCAGCCGTTCCTCGGACGCGAGTTCTCCAGCGAGCCCGACTACTCGGACGACATCGCGCGCGAGATCGACGGCGAGATCCGTCGCATCGTCGAGGCAGCGCACCAGCGCGCCCGGGACATCCTCTCCGAGTATCGCGACACGCTCGAGGTGACCGCGCAGGCGCTGCTCCGGCGCGAGACGATCGAGAAGGAAGAGTTCCTGGCACTGCTCGACGGGAAGACCGAGGAGGAGATCTTCGGCCCCGACGAGCCGGCGACGCCGCCGGAGATCCCGAGCGAGTCACAACCCGTCGACGAGAGCCTGCGCGACACCCCGCGCCCGCTCCCGCGCCCCGGTCTCGCCGGTGGCCTCGAGGCCCGCGGCCTCGACCTCCCCGAGAAGCCCGAGCTGGCCTGACGGGCTCTCCCATGGCGGCTTCAGAAGGTCCGATGGCGCGGCCCTTCACCGTCATGGGCATCGTCAACGTCACGCCCGACTCGTTCTCCGACGGGGGGCTCTGGCTCGATGAAGCAGAGGCCGTCGCGCACGGCTTCCGGCTCGCCCAAGAGGGCGCAGGGATCCTCGACGTCGGCGGTGAATCCACCCGTCCCGGGGCCGAGCCGGTCTCCGAGGCGCAGGAGCTGCGCCGCGTCCTGCCGGTCATCGAGGGCCTCGCGCAGCGGTTGCCCGGAACGCCCCTGAGCATCGACACCATGAAGCTTGCGGTCGCGCAGGCGGCGCTCGCGGCAGGCGCCCGGCTCGTCAACGACGTCTCGGCCTTCCGCGCCGATCCGCGGCTGGCCGGCCTGGTGGCCGACGCCGGTTGCGACTGCTGCCTGATGCACATGCAGGGCGAGCCGGGCACGATGCAGGTCGATCCGCACTACGACGACGTTGTCACGCAGGTCGCAGCGTTCCTCGAGGAGCGCGCCGCCTTTGCGGTTGCTGAGGGCGTCGATCCGGCGCGGATCCTGCTCGACCCGGGGATCGGCTTCGGGAAGACCACGGCGCACAACCTCGCTCTGCTGCGCGGACTGGACAGGATCGTCGCGCTCGGCTTTCCCGTACTCGTCGGCGTCTCGCGCAAGCGTTTCCTCGGCGAGCTGGCTCTGCGTGAGGACCCGCACGACCGGGTCGCCGCCGGCGTCGCGGCGAACGTCCTCGCCTACGAGCGGGGAGCATCGGTCTTCCGCGTCCACGACGTCGCGCCGACACTCGATGGGCTTCGGGTCGCTGCTGGTACCTTGACCGCCGATGACTGAGTCCGATGAGCCGTTCGACGATGACGATCTCGATGACGATGACGATTTCGACGTCGAGGAGGACATCGAGCGGACCGCCGTCACCGTCGAGGTGACGGGGCTATCGCTCTACACCCATCACGGTGTCACAGGGGCCGAGCGCGAGATCGGCCAGCGCCTGATCTTCGATCTGCGTTTCGACGCGGGCCCGTGCGACGCGACGGTCACCGATCGTGTCGAGGACACCGTCGACTACGGGCGAGTCTGCGAGGTCGTGGCGCTGATGGCCCAGCGCCGCTCGTATCGCACGCTGGAGGCGCTCTGCACCGCGGTCGCCGACAGGCTGCTCGCCGAGTTCGAGACCACCGAGGTCTGGGTCAAGGCGTCCAAGCCCGAGCCGCCGATCGCACTGCCGGTCGAGTCTGTCTCCGTCGAGGTCTGGCGCACCGGCCGTTCAGACTGATGGCGCTGCCGCTCGACGTCGCGACCGCCGTTGAGGCGCTGGGGGACGGCGCGTGGGGCGGTGAGAGCCACCGCGCTTGGGAGACCCCCGTCGGGGCGAATGGCGGCTACCTCGCAGCGCTCATCCTGCGGGCGATGGAGGGAGAGCTCGGCGAGCCGGCGTTCGATGCCCGTTCGCTCACCGTCCACTTCCTGCGTCCGCCTGCGCTCGGGCCGCTGCGGGTTGAGGTCGAGGTCGCGCGGCGCGGGCGCAGAGTCGCGCAGCTGACCGCGCGCGGTCTGCAGGACGGGGTGCTCTGGGGTACCGCCGTCGCGATCTTCGGCACCTTCGGCTTCGGCGACCTCACCTTCACGACGGCGATGCCGCAGGTGCCGGGACCTGAAGGTCTGGAGCCGACGCGGTTCGATGAGGAGGTCGCCCCGATCACGCACCGCCTGGACCTCTGTCCCGTGCTCGGCGCGGAGATCTTCAGCGGCTCGGACGAGCCGCGCTCCGGCGGCTGGACGAGCTTCAGCGATCCGCAGCGCTACGACGCTCCGGCGCTCGCCCAGATCGCGGACGCCTGGCTGCCCGTCGTCTCGCAGCGCTCGTCAACTCCGATCTTCGCGCCGACGCTGGACTACACGGTCCACTTTCGCAATCCGCGCGCGGCGCGCGAGATCGATCCCGCCGATCGGATCCTGGCGATCTTCGCGAGCCGCCACGCGGCCGAGGGGTACATCGAGGAGGACGGGGAACTCTGGAGCGCCGAGGGCGTCCTGCTGGCCCAGTCGCGCCAGCTCGCTCTCCTGGTCCCCCTCGAGGAGCAGGGATG
>WLNG01000101.1 GCA_009699915.1 Actinomycetota bacterium | reverse complement strand
GCGTGGCTGTGGAGTTGGTTGGCAAGCAGATCGGTCTCGGAGAGCAGCCGCATGTAGGCCTCGGCCATCGCCACGAACGCCGCATCGGTGTCACCGGAGTGCGGAGCCGCGGCCATCCTGAAGGCGTCGAGCACCATCGCATGACAGCGTTCGACGCAGGCGATGAAGAGCTCCTCCTTCGTCCGGAAGAGCCGGAAGAGGTAGGCGTGCGAGATGCCGGCGCGGCGCGCGATGTCGGCGGTCGGCGTGCCGTAGAACCCGCGCCCGGCGAACTCGTGCTGCGCCGCCGCGAGAAGCTCCTCCCGCCGATCCTCGGCGCGGCGGAGGACGCGCGGCCCGGCGCCTGGCGGTGCGGTGATGGCTGCGGTCATTTTGTGAGTGTGTACTCACTCATACTCTTTGTCAAGGCCTCCACGCTCGCCGCGCCCGGCATCGGCGCGGCCGCAGGCCCGGCCTACACTGGTGCGCGATGAGCTCCGGCCGATCGCTGCTCGCGCGGGGCCCCTGGCATGCCGACCAGGTCGAGGTCCGCTGGTCGCAGGAGCACTACGCGCCCCCAGAGAGCCACACGCTCGCCGCCGACGCTGCGATCGCGGCGCTCGCCGAGCGCGGGTCGCCGAGCCACGATGGGCTCTCCGCGCGACTGGTGGCCCATCAGCACACCGCCGACGGACGACTCGCGATGGACTTGCAGCCGATCCGCTGGGCGCTGCGCCTGGTGGAGGGCGACGCGTCCTCCTCGATGGCGGCGCTCTGCGCCGTGCGCGACAGCGACGGCCGCTGGCTGGCCGGGCGCCGGGCGGCCTGGCTCGCCTCGTGGCCGGGGCGCTGGGCGCTGGGCGCGGGCGGCGCCGTGGACATGGACGAGAGCCCGTTCGAGACGCTCGCGCGCGAGCTCGCGGAGGAGTGGCAGGTCGAGGCCGCCGAGATGCGCGGCGAAGCGCTGCTGCTGCTCCCCCAGGCGATGGTGCTCTTCGTCGGCCAGGCCTGGCTGCCGCCCGGTGCCGCGGTGACGATGGACCACGAACACGATGAGTTCGCGTGGTGGCCGGCCGACGTGGCCGACTGGCCGCAGGAGGCAGACGAGCCATTGCGGCGGATGGCCGCGCTGCTCTGCGAGGTGCCCCGGTGAGCGTCGCGCCCGCCGCCCGCGAGCGCGGGGTGCCGAGCCTGTCGTTCACCACCCTGAAGCGGCTCTCATTCGCGCACTCGACCGCCTACGCCTGCCTGCTGATCGTCTGGCTGGTTCCGGGGCTCGCGCTCGGCGAGACGGTCTTCGGGTATCTCCACGGTGTCGGCTGGATCCTGATGGTGGTCCTCTCGCTGCTCGCGCTGCGCGCGCGAGTGATCACGATGCGGATCGCCGCCGCGGTCTGCGTGCTCGGCGCGGTCGCCCCGTTCTTCGGGACGTGGGAGTTCGTGCGGGAAGGTCGCCGCCGCAAAGTCGCCGAAGACCCTGCGGAAACGACCGACACCACGCGATAGAGTGGTCTCTCGGCGCTCGGGGGGGACCCCGGGTCGTCGCTAGGGTAAGTTTCCAAGCCCCGCATGGACACCTCGACGACAGTCCAGATCACCCTTCCCGCCATGGGCGAATCGGTGACCGAGGGGACCGTTCTCGAATGGCGCAAGGCGGAGGGCGACACGGTCGTCGCCGACGAGCCGCTGGTCGAGGTCTCGACCGACAAGGTCGATGCCGAGGTCCCCTCTCCGGTCTCCGGAACGCTCGTGCGGATCCACGCTGCCGAGGGCGAGACGATCGCCGTCGGAGCGCTGCTCGCCGAGATCGAGCCTGACGGCGGCGCCTCGGCCGCAGGCGGCAACGGTGCCGCCCCGCAGGCCCCGGTGGCCGACGACGCCGGCGAGATCATCGACATCGTCACGCCCGGCGCCGGCGAGTCGGTGACCGAGGGAACGCTGCTCGAGTGGCACGTCGAGGTCGGCGCGGCCATCGGCGACGGCGACACGATCGTCGAAATCTCCACCGACAAGGTGGACGTCGAACTTCCCGCCCCGGCCGCGGGCGTCATCACCGAGCTGCTCGCCGCTGAAGGCGAGACGGTCACCGTCGGGCAGGTCATCGCCCGGATGCGCGTCGGCGCGGGCGCCGCGGCTGCCGCTGCCGCCGCCGCGCCCGCCGCCCCGGCAGCGGCCCCTGCCCCAGCGGCAGCGACCCCGAACGGCCTGCGCGTCTCGCCGGTCGCCGCCCGCGTCGCCGCAGCCGAGGGCGTCGATCTGGGTCGGATCTCAGGGTCCGGCCCGGGCGGCCGCATCACGAAAGCCGACGTCCTCGGAGCCGGAGCCGCCGGAACCGCCGAAGCCCTGCCGCTCAAGGGTGGCGCGGCGATGCTCGCGCGCTACATGGACGAGAGCCGCTCGATCCCGACCGCGACCTCGTTCCGCACGATGACCGTCACAGCCATGGACGGGCGCCGCGGGCAGCTCAAGGCCGCCGGTGAGAAGGTCAGCTTCACGCACCTCATCGCCTACGCGATCGCGCGCGCAGCGACCGAGGACATGCCGGTCATGGCGCACCACTTCGAGGAGCGCGGCGGCAAGCCGGTGCGGCTCGACGACGGACAGGTGAATCTCGGGATCGCGGTCGACGTTGAGAAGAAGGACGGCTCGCGCACGCTGATGGTTCCGGTGATCCGGGATGCGGGGCGCCTGGGCTTCGTCGGCTTCCGAGCCGCCTTCGACGAGCTGATCGAGAAGGCACGAACGAACACGCTCTCCGCCGACGACCTCGTCGGTGCCAACGTCTCGCTGACGAACCCGGGCGGCATCGGCACCGTCGCCTCGGTCCCTCGCCTGATGGTCGGGCAGGGCACGATCATCGCCACCGGCTCGATCGCCTATCCGGTCGGCCTCGGCGCCGTCGGCGCGCAGATCGGCGCCGAGAAGGTGATGTCGATCACCTCGACATACGACCATCGGATCATCCAGGGCGCCGAGTCGGGCCGCTTCCTGCAGACCGTCGAGGCCTACCTCCAGGGTGAGAACGGCTTCTACGAGGAGATCTTCGCGTCGCTCGGCGCCGCGCTCGGCCCCGCGCCGAAGGCTCCGGCGCCGGCAGCCCCGGAGGCCGCATCGGGTGCGTCCTCCTCTGGGGTGGACGAGATCGAGCTGATGCGCGCGGTGCAGGCCGCCGCGGCGCTCGTGAAGGTCCACCGCTACCACGGGCATCTCGCCGCGCGGCTGGACCCGCTCGGCAGCGCGCCGATCGGCGAGCCTGCGTTGACCCCGGACCCGGAGCGCATCAGCAAGCAGATGATGCGCCGGATTCCCGTCGAGATCCTGCGGATCTTCGTCCCCGGCGAGACCTTCGCCGAGGCGCTCCCGCACCTGCACGAGGTCTACTGCGGCACGATCGCCTACGAGATCGAGCACATCGCGAATCTCGAACAGCGTCTCTGGCTGCGCCGCAACATCGAGAGCGGCAGCTTCCGCATGCCGCTGACGACCGCAGAGCAGCAGCGCGTCCTGCGGCGCCTGATCGCGGTCGACTCGTTCGAGCGCTTCGTCCACAAGGCGTACCTCGGGCAGAAGCAGTTTTCGATCGAGGGCCTCGACATGACGGTCCCGATGATCGACGAGGCGATCGAGCTCTCCGCTGGCGATGGGGCGCACGAGGTCGTGATCGGCATGGCCCACCGCGGGCGTCTGAGCGTCCTCACGCACAACCTCGGCCGCCGCTACGAGTCGATCTTTGGCGAGTTTGAGGGCCAGTCGAGCCTCGACGCCGTGAAGGCCGTCACCGAGATTCCGCAGGGCGGGACCGGCGACGTGAAGTACCACCACGGCTACCGGCGCGAATACGGGCTGCTCGACGGAAAGACGATCACCGTCACGCTCGAGTCCAACCCCAGCCACCTGGAATTCGTCGACCCGGTTGTGCTGGGCGCCACTCGCGCGGCGCAGACCGACCGCAGCGGCGCGCAGGCGCAGCGCGATCCGCACGCCTCGGTGCCGATCATCCTGCACGGCGATGCGGCCTTCCCCGGTCAGGGCGTCGTCGCCGAGACGCTCAACCTGCAGGGGCTAGACGGCTACCAGGTGGGCGGCGCGCTGCACCTCGTGCAGAACAACCAGGTCGGCTTCACCACCGACCCGGAAAGCTCACGCTCGACCCGCTGGGCCTCCGATCTGGCCAAGGGCTTCGACGTCCCGATCATCCACGTCAACGCCGATGACGTCCCCGCCTGTGTCAGCGCCGTGCGCCTCGCGATGGCCTTCCGCGCGAAGTTCGGCCATGACGTGCTGATCGACCTGATCGGCTACCGCCGCTTCGGCCACAACGAGGCCGACGAGCCCGGCTACACGCAGCCGCTGATGACCGAGTCGATCAAGAATCACGAGCGCGTGGTGGACCTCTTCGCCGCTCAGGCGATCGCCGCAGGCGCCGTCACGAAGGACGAGGTCGCCGCCTGGCAGCAGGAGGCCTGGGACGACCTCACGCGCCGCCATCAGGAGCTCAAGGCGCGCATCCAGGAGGCACAGGAGGCCGGCACCGCCGAGCAGGCAACCGGCACGCACCACCTCGATGTGTCGCCCAGCCCGCAGATCGAGACCGCCGTTCCCGCCGAGCGCCTGCGCAGCCTCAACGAGGCGCTCCTCGCCGTTCCCGACGACTTCACCGTCCACCCGAAGCTCGTGCGCCAGCTCGAGCGCCGGCGCGAGGCCCTCGGCGCCGAGGGCGGGATCGACTGGGCACAAGCCGAGGCGCTGGCCTTCTCCTCCCTCCTGCAGGACGGCGTCCCCGTGCGCATCACCGGGCAGGACGTCGAGCGCGGCACCTTCAGTCAGCGTCACCTCGTCTTGCACGATGCGAAGACCGGAACGGCCTATGCGCCGATCCATCATCTCGCCGACGCGCGCGTGCCGATCGAGCTCCACAACAGCCCGCTGTCGGAGACCGCCTGCCTGGGCTTTGAGTACGGGTACTCGCAGGAGGCGCCGGAGGTCCTGGTCCTCTGGGAGGCGCAGTTCGGCGACTTCGCCAACGGCGCCCAGGTGATCATCGACCAGTTCATCGCCAGCGGCCTGGCGAAGTGGGGCCAGAGTTCGCGCCTGACGCTCCTGCTCCCGCACGGCTACGAGGGCTCCGGCCCGGAGCACTCCTCGGCACGCCTGGAGCGCTTCCTCCAACTCGCCGCCGAGGGCAACCTGCGCGTCGCAAACGTCACCACGCCGGCCCAGTACTTCCACCTGATCCGCCGGCAGGCGCTGATCGAGAAGCAGCGCCCGCTGATCGTGATGACGCCGAAGTCGCTGCTGCGGCTACCGCAGGCCACGAACCGGATCGAGCACCTCTCCGAGTCGCAGTTCCTGCCGGTGCTCGCCGAGCCGCGCGTCGACACCGCCAAGGTGACGCGCCTGATCCTCTGCACCGGCAAGATCTACTACGACCTCGTCGGCCACCAGAGCCGGGAGAACAACGCGGGCGTCGCGATCGGCCGGATCGAGCTGCTCTACCCCTTCCCCGAGCGCGAGATCCGCGAGCTCGTGGGCAGCTACCCGAACCTGCGCGAGATCGTCTGGGCGCAGGAGGAGCCGCGCAATATGGGCGCTCGCGCGCACATGACCCCGCGGCTGCTGCAGGCGCTGCCCGAGCATCTGGAGTTCGGCTACATCGGCCGCCCAGAGCGCGCCTCCACCGGCGAGGGCTACCCGGCGGCGCACAACGTCGAGCAGCAGCGGATTCTCTCGACCGCACTCGACCTCTCGCTCCCGATCAGCGCCTACCCGGCGACCCTGCCGGGCGACCGCTGAGCGGCCGATCGGGAGCGTCAGGACCATGTGGGTCCAGCGCGATAT
>WLNG01000100.1 GCA_009699915.1 Actinomycetota bacterium | reverse complement strand
TGCGGCGGTCGCCAATGACGGTGTCCTGATGCATCCGTACATCGCAACCGGGACCGTCGATCCGGAGGGCCGTCAGGCGCTCACCGTCGGCCCGAGCGTCTACTCGCGGGTCATGTCGCCCGCCACGGCGAGGAAGATCAACGCCATGATGCAGCGCGTCGTCGATGAAGGGACCGGAACGGCCGCCGCACTCGAGGGCATTCAGGTCGCCGGGAAGACCGGCACCGCGGAGCGCAACGTGAAGAAGAACATCGCCCAGCCCTGGTTCATCGCGTTCGCTCCGGCCAACGATCCGCGCGTGGCCGTCGCCGTCACGCTCGAGGAGGTCGTCGGAGGATTCGGCGGCGTCGACGCGGCGCCGATCGCCCGCGCCGTCATGGAGAGTCTGCTGCGATGAGCGATCGACTGGAGCCCGCGGCCGTCATCGACGGCCGTTACCGGATCGAGCATCGCCTCGGGTCCGGCGGGATGGCCGACGTCTACTGCGCCACCGACCTGCAGCTCGATCGCATGATCGCGCTGAAGGTTCTCTACCGGCGATTCGCCGAGGACCCCGAATTCGTCGAGCGCTTCCGGCGCGAGGCGTCGGCCGCCGCAGGCCTTCAGCACCAGCACATCGTCGCCGTCTACGACCGCGGCGAGTGGGATGGCACCTACTACATCGCGATGGAGTACCTCGAGGGCCAATCCCTTAAGGCGGTCATCCAGCAGTACGCCCCGCTGGACCCGGAACTCGCAATCGCCTACACCGATCAGATCCTGCGCGCTGCGCGCTTCGCCCATCGCCGCGGCGTGATCCACCGCGACATCAAGCCGCACAACGTGATCATCGACGCGGAGGGCGCGGCGACGGTCACCGACTTCGGCATCGCCCGTGCGGGCGCCTCGGAGATGACGCAGACCGGATCGATCATGGGCACCGCCCAGTACCTCTCGCCGGAGCAGGCGCAGGGGTTCGCCGTCAGTCCGCAGTCGGACCTCTACTCGATCGGCATCGTCCTCTACGAGATGCTCACCGGACGCGTCCCGTTCGAGGGCGAGAGCGCCGTCTCGATCGCGCTCAAGCAGGTCGCCGAGCCTCCCGTCCCTCCGAGCGTCCACAACCCGGCGGTCCCACCGGCGCTTGAGGCAGTGGTGCTGCGCGCGCTGGCCAAGGAGCCGACCGCGCGCTTTGAGGATGCCGACGCCTTCATCGACGCACTGGAGGCTGCACGCGACGGCATCGCACCGCCCCCGGCGCCGATGTCGACGGTCGTCGGACTTGCGCCGGCGACCTCGGCCTACCCCGCTCAGCCCGCCTACGCTGCACCGCCCCCGCCGGCAGCCGCCGATGACGGACCATCGCGACGCTGGTGGATCTTCGCGATCATCGCGCTGCTCGTCGTCGGCGGCGTCATCGTGGCGCTGCTGCTCTCCCGGGCACAGCAGGTGGTCGTCCCGTCTGTCGTGGGCAGCGACTCCGCGACCGCCAGATCGGTTCTCGACCGCGAAGGGTTCTCGACCGACGAGATTCCCAAAACCTCAAGCCGCCCGAAGGGCGAAGTGATCGGTCAGGATCCGGCCGGAGGCACCAAGGCGGACAAGGGCTCGGTGGTCACTGTCACCGTTTCCGATGGGCCCGGCATGGTGACGATCCCTGACGTCACCGGACTCTCAAGCTCGCAGGCGCGACGACGGCTGGAGAACGCGGGCCTCCGGGTCCGGGTCCGCGAACGGGCCTCTCAGGACATCCCGAAGGGCGAGGCGATCGAGACCAGCCCACAGGTGGGCCAGCAGATCGAGCGCGGGTCGACGATCAGCCTCGTGATCTCCTCGGGGCCGGAGAAGGTCGACGTTCCCAGCGTCGTCGGCCAGCAGCAGGCCGACGCGCAGACGACGTTGATCACCGCCGGCTTCAAGGTGACGCTCACCGAGCGTGAGGACCTGACTGCCGAGCCGGGGACGGTGCTCAGCCAAAGCCCCGCGGCAGGCGCCACGGCGAAGAAGGGCTCCACGGTGCGGCTCGTCGTCGCGAAGAAGCCTGCGCTGGTCAACGTCCCGAATACGATCGGTGATGATGAGGCGACGGCGCTCGACCGGCTCGCAAAGGTCGGGCTGGGGGTCTCCGAGGAAGCCGTTGACGTCGACAGCGAGGACCAGGATGGAATCGTCGTGCAGCAGCGGCCGCAGTCCGGAAAGCTTGCGCCCGGCACGACGGTGACGATCGGTGTCGGCACCTTCACCCCCAGCCCCGGAGCGGCTCGCGTGCGTAGG
Organism: Actinomycetota bacterium; assembly: GCA_009699915.1. Classification (GTDB taxonomy): domain Bacteria; phylum Actinomycetota; class Thermoleophilia; order Solirubrobacterales; family Solirubrobacteraceae; genus F1-60-MAGs163. The sequence goes on along the minus strand of WLNG01000100.1, from coordinate 3,576 downwards.
GGTGTGCGCCGATGAGGGTCGCGGTCCTCGGCGGGGGGCGCTCGTCCGAGCACGACGTCTCACTCGGGAGCGCCGCCTCGGTGCGCGAGGGCCTTGAGAGCGCCGGCCACGAGGTGATCGCGGTCGAGCTCGCCCGCGATGGAACGTGGAGCGCGGACGGGACTCAGGCGTTGCTGCAGGCTGGCCGCGGGCTGCTCGGAGCGGATGTCGTCTTTCCGGTCCTGCACGGCCCGTACGGAGAGGACGGGACGATCCAGGGCCTGCTCGAGATCCTCGATGTCCCGTATGTCGGCTCCGGTGTCGCGGCCTCCGCGATCTGCATCGACAAGATCATCTTCAAGCAGTTCATGGCCCAGGCGGGCCTGCCCCAGGTTGCGTTCGCCGCGGTCGATGTCGATCGCTGGGCAGCCGATCGCGCTGCAGTCGAGCGCGAGGTTGCGGCGCTGGGCCTGCCGGTTTTCGTGAAGCCGGCCCGGCTCGGTTCCTCGGTGGGCATCACGCGCGTCAGCTCGGCGGATGAGCTGTCGGCGGCGATCGAGGAGGCCCATCGCTTCGACCCGAGGGCGATCGTCGAGGCGGCGGCGCCGGGGCTCGAGATCGAGTGTTCGGTGCTCGGTCATGCCGCCAGCCCCGAGGTCAGCGATCCCGGTGAGATCCGGATCCTCGCGAGCGCGTCGCCCGGTGGGTGGTACGACTACGAGGCGAAGTACACGCAGGGCGGCATGGAGCTCATCGTGCCCGCGCAGATCACTGCCGCGGCACGCGAGCGCGTGATGAAGCTCGCCGCCGAGGCCTTCAGGGCCGCCGGCTGCAGTGGGCTGGCCCGCGCGGACTTCTTCGTCGACGGCGAGGAGGTGCTGCTCAACGAGCTCAACACGATGCCGGGATTCACCGCGACGAGCGTCTACGGGCACCTGTGGGAGCGCTCCGGGCTCGCGTATCCCCAGCTTGTCGACCGGCTCGTCACGCTCGCGATTGAGCGCCACGTCGCCGAGCGCGCGCATCGCTACTGACCCGCGCCCGCGCGGCTAGCGGTAGAGGTAGATCTCGCTGATCGAGACCTGGTCCTGACCGGCCGGCAGCGCGGTGATCCAGATGAGATACCAGCGCTGGCGCGTTCCGCCGGTGTCGAGCGTGACCGTCGTGCTCGCTGCCGTGGCGGGGATCGTCGCGACCTGCGTCCAGGCAGGATCGGTGAGTGTCGCGGGTGGGGCCGCGCCACTCGCGGCTGCGTAGACGACCCCCGTCCACCCCGGGGTGGAGGTGCGCAGCGCGAGCCGGCGCGCGGCCACCGACGGTTTCGCATCGATCGCGATCCCGACGCCGGGCTTGCCGAGGTCGCCGGTCAGGTAGATCTCGGTCTCCCAGCTGGTGGCCGGGTCACGGTCGAGGACTGCGCCGGTGGTCGAGGAGTGCTCCGTACGATCGCCGAAGGGGTCGTAGGCAAGGGCGCGATCTTGACCGAGCGAGATCGGGGCCGCGTTCTTCACCGGCGTGGCGCCCCCGGTCCCGGTCCCACGTTCGGTCTGCCGGGCGAGGATGGCGAACAGCGCGACGACGACGATCGCGATGCCCGCGATTGCGCCGAGCCAGCGCCATGGGTGCTGGACCTGGCCCGGAACGCGCCGGCGCGTCTGGCGCGGGAGCGACTGGAAGACCGTCGTCGCCTTGCCGGTGATGTGCCCGCTGCGGGCGGTCTCGATCGCGAGCGCATCCTCAAGGTCTCCGGCGAGTGATGCTGCGTCGTGATACCGCAGGGCGAGGTCCTTCGCCGTCGCGCGGTCGAGGATCGCTGCTAGCACACTGGAGACCTCAGGGCGCCGCGCCTGGACGTCGGGGATCTCGTCGCGCACATGGTGCATTGCCACGGCGACCTGGCTCTCGGCGTGAAAAGGAACGTCGCCGGTGAGCATCTCGAAGAGCACGACGCCGAGCGAATAGAGGTCCGACTGCGGCGTGACAGGGTGACCGAGCGCCTGTTCCGGGCTGACGTAGTCGGTGGTCCCGAGCACCCGGCCGTCGGCGGTAAGCCCCTCCTCGGTCAGCGATCGGGCGATCCCGAAGTCCGTCACGCGGGCTGCGCCCTCAGGGTCGAGGAGCACGTTCTGCGGCTTCACGTCGCGGTGGACGATCCCGCGATCGTGGGCGGACTGCAGCCCGCGAGCGATCTCGATCGCGTAGGCGACCGCCTCGGCCACGTCCAGACGCCCCTCGCGGCGGATGCGGTCCTTGAGCGTCTCGCCCTCGACGTATTCGAGGACGATGTACGGCGTCCCGTCGGCCTCGCCGGCGTCGATCACGCCGACGACGTAGCGCGAGGAGACCTTCGCAACGGCGCGGGCCTCTCGCCGGAAGCGTTCGAGCTGGTCGCTGTCGCGGGCGACGTCCTGGTGGAGCATCTTCAGGGCGACGGTGCGCTCCAGCGTGAGGTCGAAGGCGCGCCAGACCGTGGACATGCCGCCGCGCCCGATCGGTTCGTCCAGCCGGTAGCGCGCATCGAGGAGTGTCCCCGCCGTAGCGGTCATCGGTCGTATTGTGGAGCCGTGTCCGGCGTGGCAGTTGCGTACCTCACCGATCCGGCCTGCCCGCTGTCCTGGGCGGGTGAACCGGAGCTGCGGCGGATCGCTCTGGAATTCGGCGCGACGCTCCGCATCGAGTATGTGATGGCGGGCCTTGGGCGCGGACCGGCCGACGGCCCGCAGATGGCCTGTGCGGCGCTGGAGGCGAGCGCTGCGAGCGGCATGCCGGTCGATCCGCGGCTCTGGCTCGAGCGGCCGCCGGCATCTACAAACCCCGCCTGCCTGGCAGTGAAGGCGGCGGCAGAGCAGGGGCTCGACGGCCCGATGCTTCGACGCCTGCGCGAGGGATTCCATCTCGATTGCGCCCCGCAGGACTCCGCCGACGGCCTGCTCGCCGCGGCACGCGCCGTGCCCGGCATGGACATCGTCCGCTTTGAGATCGCGCTGCGGTCGAGCGCGATCGTGGAGGCCTTTGGCGCCGATGTCGAGCGGGTCGCCGCGGCGGGCGGAGCGTCGGCGACGCCGTGCTTCCTCATGGCCGACGTGCGCGTCGCGCCTGGAGGACTCCGCGAGGCTCTGCTACGGGCGGGCGTGGAGCCGTCGTGGAGCGGCGAGCCCGACGTGGAGAGCGCGGTCGGTCTGCTGGGACGCGCGTGCCTCCCCGAGTTGGCTGCGGTCACCGGCCTGTCCGCGCCGCGCGTCGCCGCAGAGCTCTGGCGCCTAGCAGGCGAGTGGCGCGTGCGACCGGAACGGTTGCTCGCCGCAGAGCTCTGGTCGCTCGCCTAGGCGCCGAGCACGATGCCGCCAGGCGCGCTCACGGTGCCCGGTCGGTCGGTGACCGTCCCGATCCTGCGCGCGCCCGGGTGCCGGGCTGAAAGGATCGCCGCGGCCTCGTCGGCATGCTCCTGGGGGGTGATCGCCACGAGCCCGCAACCCATGTTGAAGACCTCCCACATCTCCGCGTCGGAGACCCCGCCGAGGTCGCCGATCAGGCCGCAGATCGGCGGGATGTCGAGCGGCGCCTCGATCGCGTAGCCCACGCCGCGGCCCAGGCGCA
>WLNG01000010.1 GCA_009699915.1 Actinomycetota bacterium | reverse complement strand
GGTCCTTGACCTAGGAGGTGCGGATGTACCAGCTCGAGGTCGCGTAGTAGAGCAGCGGCGTGCCGCAGCGCCAGCAGTGCGGGTAGGCGTGCTCGTAGTCCTCGGCGCGCAGCAGGCGCCCGCGCTCGCGCAGATCGGCGACGAGGTCTTGGTCGGCGTCCTTGACGAAGCGCCCGGCATAGGGGCCGATCCGCTCGTCGTAGGTGCCGTCCGCCTTCACCGGATTGACGACGTTCAGACCGGCCTGACGGCCGAGGCGGAAGTCGTCCTCGCCGAAGGCCACCGCGGCATGGACCAGGCCGGAACCGTCCTGCGCGGTGACGAAGTCGGCGAGCAACACGGTATGTCCGCGCGGGCCGTGCTCGCTCGCATCGAGATATGCGAACGGCGGGTCGTAGCGCAGGCCCTCCAGTGCGCGGCCCGGGAAACGGTCGAGGATCTGCGCATCGTCGCCGAGCACCCTGCCGACGAGCGCCTCGGCGACGACGAGCACCTCATCGCTCCCGGCGGCGCGGGCACGCACATACCCGAGCTCGGCATCGACCGCCACCGCAGCGTTGGAGACGAGCGTCCACGGGGTGGTCGTCCAGACGACGAGCGCGTCGCCCACCGCCACCGGGCAGTCCGAGGCACCCTCGAGCACCGGGAAGCGCACGTACACGCTCGGGTCCACGACATCGCGGTATCCCTGCGCGACCTCATGGCTGGAGAGCGCGGTGCCGCAGCGCGGGCAGTACGGGACGACCTTGTGGCCCTCGTAGAGAAGATCCCTGTCCCAGATCTGTCGCAGCGCCCACCAGACCGACTCGACGTAGGTCGCGTCGAGCGTGCGGTAGGCGTCGTCCATGTCAATCCAGAAGCCGATCCGCTCGGTGAGCTTCGTCCAGTCCTCCAGGAAGGTGAAGACCGAATCACGGCAGCGCTGGTTGAACTCGGCGATGCCGAAGGCCTCGATCTCGTCCTTCGACGAGATGCCGAGCTCCTGCTCAACCGCGATCTCGACCGGCAGGCCGTGAGTGTCCCACCCCGCCTTGCGCTCGACGTAGCGGCCGCGCATCGTCTGGTAGCGGGGGAAGATGTCCTTGAAGACGCGTGCCAGGACGTGGTGCGAGCCTGGGCGGCCGTTGGCCGTCGGTGGGCCCTCGTAGAAGACCCACGGCTCGGCACCCTTGCGTCGCCGCAGCGACTCTTGGAAGACATCGCGCTCACGCCAGCGCGTGAGGATGCGCTCCTCGAGCTCGGGGAAGGACTGATTCGGATCTACCGGGCTGGGCGGCATCAGCCCCGCCATTCTCGCAATCGGGAGGCGGCTAGGCGGCGAGCTTGCTGCAGATCGCCGCAAGCGAGCGCTTCTCGTCCTCATCGAGGGCTGCGAACGCAGCCTCAACCTGGGCCGTGTGCTCCGGGAAGATCCGGTCCACGAGCTCGACCCCCGCGGCGGTCAGCCGGACGGCGACGGCGCGGCGGTCCTCAGGCAGGCGGCGACGCTGCGCCAGCCCGCGAACGACGAGCGTGTTGACCACCTCGGTCGCGTTCGCCTTCGACGTCTGCATCCGGTGGCGCAAGGCGCGCAGCTCGAGCTCACCGCCGGCGCTCGTCAGCAGCACGAGCACGAAGAACCCACTCGCCGAGAGCCGCTCGCGGTCCAGGTCGGCCGAAAGGCGGCGTCGGACATTCGCCTCGGCGCGCAGCAGCGACTCCAGTGCGCGGTGGGCGAGCGGATCTTCCGGGACGAGCGTCGTCACTGCACGAAGGATCGCGTCGGCGCCGGACGCCTCGCCGCCTGCCGGATACGCTCTGGCGATGGGACGCCTGGACGCCATCGACCTCTCCCAGTCGCTCTCGACGAAGGACTACGAGCGGCTGCTCTCCGAGCGCAGCTACCGCCTCGCCCAGCTCCGGCTCGCCCTCGGCGGCAAGCTCGGCGAGTCCGGTCTTGGGCCGGGCCTGCTGATTCTGTTCGAGGGCTGGGACGCAGCGGGCAAGGGCGGCGCCATCAAGCGCCTCGTCGCCCCGCTCGACGCCCGCCACGTGCGCGTAGTTCAGTACGCCGCACCGACGCCGGACGAGAAGCGCCACTTCTACCTCCAGCGCTTCACCGGTCAGCTGCCCGGGCACGGGGGCATGGCCGTCTTCGACCGCACTTGGTACGGGCGCGTACTCGTGGAACGCGTAGAGGGCTACGCCAGCACCGAGCAGTGGCAGCGAGCTTACGCCGAGATCGTCGACTTCGAACGCTCGCTCCACCTTGAGGGGACGATCGTCGTGAAGTTCTGGCTGCATCTCTCCCCCGACGAGCAGCTGCGGCGCTTCAAGGCGCGCCAGAAGGACCCCCTCAAGAAGTGGAAGCTCACCGACGAGGACTGGCGCAACCGGGATCGCTGGGACGAGTACGCGGCCGCCGTCGAGGAGATGATCGAGCGCGCCGATACGCCGTGGGCTCCCTGGCACATCATCCCGGCGAACGACAAGAAGTTCGCCCGGATCGCGGTGATGGACACCGTCATCGGGGAGATCGAACGCATCTGCGCGACCCGCAACTTCCCGCTCCCGCAGCCCGCCGGCACAAGGCTCTGAACGCAAGCGCGGCGTGCGGGCCCCGCCCATGAAGCTCCGCCTCTACCACCACCCGGACGGCGCACGGATCGCCTACCGCGAGCGCGGGACCGGACCGCGCCTGGTCCTCTGGCATTCGGCGCTGCTGAGCCACCGCGAGTTCGAGCCGCTCGTCGAGGAGCTGGAACACCGCCACCGCGTGGTGCTGCCGGATCTGCCGCTGCACGGCGATTCCGAGGATCGCCCGCGTCATCCGTACACGCTCGACTGGCTCGTGGAAGTCGTCGCGGGCTTCTGCGCCGACGTGGCTGGGCCGCGGCCGCTCGTGGGAGGTCACGGGCTCGGTGCACAGATCGTTCTGGAAGCGGTGGCGCAGGGGCGCATGGCGCCGGGACGGCTCGTGCTGATGCCCGGCGCGATGCACCGCGCGGAGCGCGATCCGCGCTGGGCGCGCTGGCGCGCCACCGCGCGGCTGGGCGCGCTGCCGGGGGCAGACCGCCTGCTGATGCACGCAGCCCGCGTGGCGCTGCGTCCGGAATCGGGCGTGCGTTTGAGTGCGCGCGCGAACCCCGCCGCCGGGGATCTCGTGCGCCATGCGCTCGCTGGGGCAGGCGGCAACGTGAATCTCGCGCGGTCCTGGGCCCGGCTGGCGCGGCGCTGGCCGCCGGGAGCGCACAGCTACCTGCTCGACGCCTACCCCGGGATGGTGATGCCGACGCTCCTGCTCTGGGCCGACAGCGACCCGTATCACCCGGAGGAGATCGCCGGAGAGGCGCTCGACCTGCTGCCGGACGCGCTCCTGCGGATCGTCCCGCGGACCGGCTTCCTGATGGCCTACGACGACCCGGTCGCCGTCGCCCGCGAGATCACGGCCTTCTGCGGCTGACGCCGGAGGCGCCCGGGCGCCTACGATGACCGTCCCACAGTCATCCGCAACGGAGAAGACAACACATGCCGAAGAAGCTGTATGGCGGCGAGACCGCGAAGGCCGTTTCGAACTTCCGGATCTCCGGCGAGCCGGTGCCGGCCGAGGTCATCCACTGGCTCGGCCGCATCAAGGGCGCGGCCGCCGAGGTCAACGCCGACCTCGGGCTCCTCAACGCGAAGCTCGCACGGCGCATCTCGGCTGCAGCAGCAGAGGTCGCCGCAGGCGCGCATGACGCGCAGTTCCCGATCGACGTCTTTCAGACCGGTTCGGGCACCTCGTCGAACATGAACGCAAACGAGGTCATCGCGGCGCTCGCAGGCGAGGGCGCGCACCCGAACGACCACGTGAACATGGGCCAGTCCTCGAACGACGTCTTCCCATCGGCCGTGCACCTGGCGGCGCTTGACGTCTCCGTGAACGTCACGCTGCCCGCGCTCAAGGCGCTGGAGCGGTCGTTCACGAAGAAGGCCGGCCAGTTCAAGAACATCGTGAAGTCCGGCCGCACGCACCTGATGGACGCCGTCCCGGTGACGCTCGGCCAGGAGTTCGCCGGCTACGCCGCCCAGATCCGCCTCGGCCAGGAGCGCATCGAGGCCGCGCTCGTGCATGTCGGGCAGATTCCGCTCGGCGGCACCGCCACGGGCACCGGTCTCAACGCCCACCCGAAGCTTGCAGCGGGCGTGCGCGCGAAGCTCAAGAAGCAGACCGGACTCAAGCAGATCGACGCCCCGCTCGACCGCTTCGAGGCGCAGGCGAACCGCGATGCGCTCGTCGAGCTCTCCGGTGCGCTGAAGGTCGTCGCCGTCTCGCTCACGAAGATCGCGAATGACCTCGCACTGCTGGGCTCCGGCCCGCGCGCGGGCATCGGGGAGATCTTCCTGCCCGAGCTGCAGAAGGGCTCATCGATCATGCCGGGCAAGGTCAACCCGGTGATCCCGGAGGTGGTGCTGCAGGTCGCCGCACAGGTGATCGGCAACGACACCGCGGTCACGATCGGCGGCATGCAGGGCCAGTTCGAGCTCAACGTGCGCGTGCCGCTGATGGCGCGCAACGTCCTGCAGTCGCTGCAGCTGCTCGCGACAACCTCCGACGCGCTACGCGAGAAGTGCGTCGACGGCATTACCGCGAACAAGGCCGGCGCGCAGAAGTCGGCCGAGGCGACGCTCGCCGCCGCGACCGCGCTCAACAGCGCGATCGGCTACGACAAGGCGACGGTGATCGTGAAGAAGGCCACCGATTCCGGGCGCCCGTTGCGCGACGTCGCGCTCGAGGAAGGTGTCGACGCGAAGCTTTACGACGCGACGATCGACCTGCGCCGCATCGCCGCCGGCAACGAGGCCTAGCGGGCGCGGCAGGCGCCGGCCCGGCTCTGCGCCGGCCGGCGCTGCGCTGTCCGCCACTCAGGCGGACAGGTAGCGCATGACCCACTCGGCGACGCAGACCGGCTTCTCGGCCCCCTCGCGCTCGAAGGTCTGCAGGACCGTGATCTGAATGCCGCCTGGGACGTCATCCGCCGCGATGACCTGCACGCGCATCCGCACCCGGCCGCCGACCGGCATCGGCGCGGTAAAGCGCACCTTGTTGTACCCGTAGTTCAACGCGTAGCCGAAGCCCTGCACGTCGAAGGTCTCTGAGAGGAATTTCGGCCCGAGCGAGAGGGTGAAGAGTCCGTGGACAATCGTCCCGCCGAGCGGCGTCTGGGCGGCGCGCTGCGCATCGACATGGAGCCAGTAGTCGTCGCCGGTGACCTCGGCGAAGCGCGCGACCTCCTCCTGGCTGAGCTCGTGCCAGTCGCTGACGGCGAGCTCGCGGCCCACCGCGGCGCGCAGCTCATCGGGTCCGTTCAGGGTGATTGGGGCCATGCGGCGGAGCCTAGGCGGACGCGGCCAGGAATGCCGCCTCGGCCTCGCCGATCGGCGTCGAAGTCGGTTCGCCGGCGATGTATTCGAGCGCGAGCCGTCCCCAGTCGCCGCCGCAGCGCAGCTCCCCCAGGACGCCGAACAGGAGTCCCTCCATGCGGCGGATCAGCAGCGCCTGCGGCGGGAGCGTCTGCTTGCGCATGTAGTCGAAGTACTCGGAGCGCGGGGAAGAGCCAGACTCCATCGCGACGCGCACGTAGTCCGGATCGAGGCGGCGGAAGCCGGTCGTGAAGTACCACTCGCCGGCGGTCTGCAGCTGCGCGAGGACGCGCGCGGGATCGAAGTCGTCCGGGTCGGGGAGGTACCCGAGCTCGGCGAGCCCCCGATGGACCTGCTCGGCATCCCCTCGGATGACCGCGTGCGCCAGCCGCTGCTCGCCCGCGAGGTAGTCAGGCTCCACATGCCGCACGAGCCCGAAGTCCAGGAAGCAGACGCGCCCGTCCCCGCAGAGGAGGTAATTGCCCGGGTGCGGGTCACCGGCGGCGATGCGCTCACGGTCGAGCAGGCCGTAGAAGAACCGGAAGGCGATCTCACCGAAGCGGTCGCGCTCAGCCTCGGGCAGCCGCTTGATCTCCTCGAAGGCCATTCCCTCGACGAACTCGGTGACGAGCACGCGGCGGCTGGAGAGCGCGGTGTAGACGGCCGGGACCCGCACGAACGGGTGGCCCCGGAAGGCGCGCGCGACGCTGCGGTGGCTCTGGGCCTCGATCTCGTAGTCGAGTTCTTCGGCGATCCGCTCGCGCAGCTCGGCGAGCAGCGCCTTGATGTCCATCCCCGGCGCCATGCGCTTCAGCAGCGGCGTGAGCATCTGGACGTTGCGCAGGTCGGTCTCGACCGCCTCGGCGACTCCGGGGTACTGGATCTTTACGGCGACGTCGTCTCCGTCGTGGGTGCGAGCGCGGTAGACCTGACCGATCGACGCGGCCGCGATCGGGCGTTCGTCGAACTCGGCGAAGACCGTCCCGAGCGACTCGCCGAGATCCTGCTCAGCGACGCGGCGCATGTCCTTGAAGGCGACCTTCGGCGCGTTGTCGCGCAGCTCGGCCATGCGCTCCTTGAACTCCTCACGCCGGCTCTCGGGGATGAGCTCAAAGTCCACGGTCGAGAGGACCTGGCCGATCTTCATCGCGGCGCCCTTCATCTGCCCGAGCTGCTTCACGAGCTGATCGGCGAGATCGAGCGCGCGTGCCTCGTTTGCTGCCAGAGCCTTCTCATCGGAGCGCAGCCGGTTCGCCGCCGTCGTCGCGGTCCACTTCACCCCCTGACCGCCGACGAGCGAGCCGAACCGCGCGGTGCGGGCCAACCTGCCGGTGGGGACTCTGGTGGTCTTCTCGTCGTCGGGCATTGTGATCGGCAGGGCGCTCGGCCAGAGATACGGCGCCCGCGCACGGCACGTATCACGCTAGCGACCGTGATCTAGGCTGGCGGCGTGCTCAGGCCCTTGCTCGCCGTTGACGCGCCCTCGCTCCTCTACCGCTCCTTCTTCGCGCTGCCGAAGTCGATCCGCGGGACCGACGGTCGGCCGGTCAACGCGCTGCTCGGTACGGCGAACATGCTGCTCCAGTCTGTCGAGGACCACGACCCACGCGCAGTCGCGATCTGCTTCGGCGCGGAGGCCGCCGCCTATCGGGTGGCCCTCTACCCCGGGTACCACGCGGACCGCCCTCCGATGCCGCCCGAGCTCGCCGTCCAGTGGGAGCTGGCTGCGGAGTTTCTGGGCTCCTTCGGCTGGACGGTGCTCGACGCCACTGCGGACGGGCTGGAGGCGGATGACCTGCTCGGAGCGCTCGCGCTGGCCGAGGTCCGCGCCGGCGGCAGGGCGCTGCTGCTCACCGGCGACCGCGACCTGTTTCAGTGCGCCGGCGAACGCGTCGGGATCCTGTACCCGACGAAGGACGGGCCGGAGCTGATCGGCCCGGCACAGGTACGTGAGCGCCATGGCGTCGATCCCACCCGCATCCCGGATCTGATCGCGCTGCGGGGCGACCCGTCGGATGGGCTGCCCGGGGCGAAGGGCATCGGGGCGAAGGGCGCAGCGGACCTGCTCGGACGCTTCGGCGACCTGGAGGGGGTGCTGGCCGCCGCACAGGACGAAACCTCCGCCGTGACGCCGCGCAGCCGCGCCTCGCTGCTGGCAGACCCGGAGACCCTGCGCGACTTCCTGAACATCGCGACGCTGCGTTCGCCGGTGCTCGCGCCGCCCCCCGATGGCGCACTCGACCGCGCGAGCGCCGCGGCCGCGGCCGAGCGGCTGGGCATGCTCCGTTTGGCTGGGCGGCTACGCCGCTAGACCGCGAGCAGCAGCGGATTCCCGGACGGGTCGGGGAGCAGGATCCCGTCCGGCGTCGCGACCGGCTCGAAGCCGAGATCCGCAGCCCTGGCCGCGACGCGATCGCGCTGCGCTACGTCGGGAAGGATCACGGTGACGCGGCGCAGCGCGGCCGTGCCGGGCGGCGGCTGGGTCACGTCGCTGCCCGCCCAGAGGTTCCCGGCGAGGTGGTGGTGATAGAGGCCCGCGGCGTAGAAGTGCGCGTTGCCCGGCACTGCCATCGTGCGGTCAAGCCCGAGTGCACCGCCATAGAAACGGTCGGCCGCAGTGAGATCACCGACATGGAGGTGCACGTGACCGATCGTCGTTCCCTCGGGGAGCGTGCGCGGCGGCGGGGTCGCGGGAGGTTCGGCCAGCAGCGAGGCGGTGTCGAGCTGCAGGGTGACCATGCCGTCCTCACTCCAGGCGGCAGGCGGTCGATCGGCATAGATCTCGATCCCGTGGTGGTCGGGATCACGCAGGTAGACGGCCTCGCTGACACCGTGATCCGCGAGGCCCTCGAAGAGCGTCATTGTGGCCATCGCACGGGCGAACCAGTGAGCGAGATCCCGGCGCGAGGGCACCAGCAGCGCGACGTGGTAAAGCCCGGCATGACCGCGCGCTGGTAATGCGCCCGGCTGCTCGACGAGGACGACGAGGTCCGGCCCGCCCGCATGCAGCGCAGCGATGCCGTCGCCCTGCGGCCGGGCCTGGAGCCCGACCACGCCGGTCCAGTAGGCCAGCGAGCGACCGAGATCGGCGACCGTCAGATGCACGGCGCCGAGCCTGAGCGACCCGATGGCGGGGTCGGCGGAGGCGAAGCCGGGCCAGGCAGCGAGCGGGAGGGACATGGAAACCTCGGATGCGATCGTTGCGTCTGCAACTATAGTCGGTCTACGGCGTGAACTTCACCGTGATGACGTCCCCGTCCCGCATCACGTAGTCGCGCCCCTCGACCCGCAGCGTGCCGCGATCGCGCGCACCGGCGTAGCCACCGGCATCCACGAGCTCATCCCACGCGGCGATCTCTGCGCGTACGAACCCCTTCTGGATGTCGGAATGAATCTCTCCTGCGGCATGCCAAGCAGAGCGCCCGCGCTCTAGATGCCAGCACTGTGCGGGCTTGTCCTCGCCCGCCGTGAAGAACGCGATCAGATCAAGCAGTTCGAAGGCGCCGCGCACGACCCGCTGGAGGCCGGATTCGCCGACGCCGAGCTCTGCGCGCATCGTCCGCGCTTCCTCGTCGTCGAGCTCGGAGAGCTCGGCCTCAAGACGCGAGGAGACCGCGACCGCGCGCGCTCCGTGTGCCGCCGCATGCGCAGCGACCGCCTCCGGCACGCCATCGTCGCCCTCGTCGACGTTCGCCACGAAGAGGACCGGCTTCGCTGTCAGCGGCTGGAGCAGCCGCACGACGTCAGGGGCGTCCTCGGGGACCGGCACCGTGCGCGCCGACCTGCCGGCCTGCAGCGCCTCGATCACCTCGCTCAGCCAGGCCTCCTCGGAGATCGCATGCCGGTCGCCGCCGCGCGCCTCGCGCACGACGCGCTGGTGACGGCGTTCGGCGGCATCGAGGTCGGCGAAGATCAGTTCGGTCTCGATCGTCTCGATGTCGCGCCCGGGATCGACGCTGCCGTCGCTATGGATCACGTTCTCGTCGGTGTGGGTGCGCACGACGTGCACGATCGCGTCGGTCTCACGGATGTTCGCGAGAAACTGGTTCCCCAGGCCCTCGCCCTTGTGCGCGCCGGCGACCAGACCCGCGATGTCGTGGAAGGCGATCGTGTCCCAGACGATCTCCGAAGACCGGACCGTCTCTGCGACGCGCTCCAGACGCGCGTCGTGCACCGGCACGACCGCGATGTTCGGCTCGATCGTGGTGAACGGGTAGTTCGCGGCCTCAGCGCCGGCCTGCGTCAGCGCATTGAAAAGCGAGGACTTCCCGGCATTGGGCATCCCGACGATGCCGACCTTCACCTGCGGGCTCCTCTGCTGCCGGGGATGATCACGCGGGGGTCAGCCGCCGAAACCGACGCGATGCTCTTCGCGCTCCGCGCGCACGAAGACGACCTGCGAGAGGTCGATGCGCACAGGGCCGCTCGCGTCCTCGGTTTCGTGCCAGCCACCTTCGGCCAGCTGCGCGAACAGCTTCTCAGCGTCCTTCGGCTTCAGGCGCAGCGAAAGTCCCGCGCCGCCCTGGAAGCCGAGCGCCACGTTCTGGCGCTGATCCTTTTCCGATGCCATGTCAGTGTCCCTCCGCCGGCTGGACGATCTCAGTGAGCACGCCGCCCGTGCTGCGCGGATGGCAGAAGGCCACCCGCGAGCTGCGGATTCCGGTGCGCGGGGTCTCGTCCAGCAGTTCGATCCCCGCGGCGCGCAAGCGCACCAGTTCGGCCTCGATGTCCGTCACCTGATAGGCGACGTGATGGATGCCGGGCCCCCGCTTGGCCAGGAACTTCCCGACCGGCGTATCGGGTCCGAGCGGACTGAGCAGCTCGACATGGCCCTCGCCGACATCGAGCAGCACCGCCTCAACACCCTGCGACTCGACCGTCTCGCGATGCACGAGAACCATGTCGTAGGAGCGTTCGTACAAGGCGAGGGCGTCGTCGATCGACTCCACCGCGATCCCAAGATGGTCGATGCGCGCGAACATCTGCCGGAGTCTACGGCGCGCCGGTCACCGGACGCCGACTCAGCCGAGCAGATCGACGATGAGGTCGCGGTAGGCGCTGGCGGCGAAGCCGAGGTCGCGCACGTCGATGCGCTCGTCGGCGCCGTGGATCAGCGGCCACCATGCGTCGAGGGTCGTGTGGCGCATCGGGAAGAAGCCGTAGGCGACGCAGTCGGGGAAGGCGCTGCGGAAGGTCCGCGAGTCGGTGAACGCCGGCAGCGTGACCGGCACGGTGCGGGCGCCCGGATCCTCTCGCTCGATCCAGCGCGAGATCGATGCCATCAGCGGGGTGTCCACCGGCGATCCATTGCCCACAACCCGCTCGAGGATCTCGACCGTGTATCCCGAAGCCTCGGGCGATCCGATCGCCTCGGCGAGCCGCGCGAGCACGACCTCCTCGCCGATCCCCGGCGGCGTGCGGCAGTCGACGTCGACGCTGGCGCTCGCCGGGATGATGTTGATCGTCTCCGAGGCGCGCACGATCGTCGGCGCGAAGGTCACGCCGAGAGCCGGGTCGACGAGATTCGCCAGCCCAACGTCGCGCTCGCGAAGCCGCTCGAGCGCCGCGGCGGGGTCGGTGGCATCGAGCCCCAGCTCGGTGAGAAAGCGCAGCGGCGCCTCGGTTGGATCGAGCTGCACAGTCGCGGCGCCGAGCCGCGCGATCAGCGGCGCGAGCCGCAGCAGCGCGTTGTCGCCCAGTCGCGGGTTGCTGGCGTGACCCGCAGCGCCGTGCGTGGTCAGGCGGAAGCGGTGGACGCCCTTCTCCGCGACGCAGACGCCGTAGAGCCGCTCGCCAGCCGAGGGCATGACGGCACCCGCGCCCTCGTTGATCAGCCAGTCGCAGCGCACGAGGTCGGGGTGATTTTCGGTCAGCCAGATCGCCCCGTCGCCCCCACCGACCTCTTCATCCACAACGGCGATCACGAGCAGCGTTCCGCGCTCCGGCCGCCAGCCGGCGCTCGCGAGCGACACCGCTGCCGCAACCTCGGCCGCCGTCTGCGACTTCATGTCCAGCGCACCGCGGCCCCAGAGCTCGCCGTCGATGACATCCCCGCACCACGGATCGTGGCGCCAGTGGGCGGGATCGGCGGCGACGGTGTCGACATGGGAGAGCAACCCGAGGACCGGGCCGTCGGTGGCCCCGTCGAGCCGCGCGACGAGGTTCGGCCGCTCCGGCGTTCGGCCGGCGAGCGTGACCGTGAAGCCGGCCGCCCGCAGGATCTCTCCGAGCTCCTCCTGGAGCACGCGTTCGGCGCCGGGCGGGTTCACCGTGCGGTGGCGGACGAGCCCAGCGAGCAGCTCGGTCGCCTCGGTCTGGAGGTCGGCCATTCACGGAATGTAGACAGCACAGGCCCGTCGCAATGCGAGGATGCCGTCCCATGACGGAGGGCGGAGCCGACCTGCGCGAGGTGCTGCGTGAGTGGGGACGGCTGGGGGTGATCGGCTTCGGCGGGCCGCTCGCGCATGTCGCGCTGCTGCGAGAGCTCTGCGTAGAGCGTCGCCGCTGGCTCGATGCCGAGGAGTTCGAGGACGCGAACGCCGCCTGCCAGCTGCTGCCCGGCCCCGCGTCCACACAGCTTGCGATCTACTGCGCCCATCGCGTCGCGGGCCTGCCGGGCGCTCTGGTCGGCGGACTCGCGTTCATCCTGCCCGGCCTCGTCATGCTGATCGCGCTCGCGGCGCTGACGCTCGGTTCGTCTCCGCCGCGTTGGGCGCTCGGCCTGGCGGCCGGGGCAGGAGCGGCGATCCTCGCCGTGATCCTGCGCGTCGGGATCGACCTCGCGCAGGCAAGCCTCGCGCCCCGCAGCGGCCTGCGGCGCCTGCGGGCGATCGCCTACCTGGCGCTCGGGGCGGCGACCGTCGTCTTCGCGGGTCCTGGTGTCGTGCTCGCGCTGCTCGCCTGCGGCGCGGTGGAGACGCTGATCCGCAGGGGCATGCCGAGCAGCCTGCCGAGCGTCGCACTGCCACAGGCGGCCGCGCTGCTCGCCGCTGCCAGCGCGGGCGTCGCAGCGCTACCGGCGCTCGCATGGACGGCGCTGAAGGTCGGCGCGCTCTCCTATGGCGGGGGCTTCGTGATCGTCCCGATCATGCAGGGTGACGCCGTCGATCTCCATCACTGGATGACCGACACGCAGTTCCTGAACGCCGTCGCGCTCGGCCAGATCACGCCGGGCCCGGTCGTGCAGACGGTCGCCGCCGTCGGCTGGGCGGCGGCGGGGCTCGGCGGCGCGCTGCTCGCCGCGGCGATCGCCTTCGCGCCGTCGTTCCTGGTGATCGCGATCGGCGGCGCGCGCTTCCACGCCCTGCGTGAGAACGCCACCGCGCGGGCCTTCCTCGACGGTGCCGGGCCTGCCGCGATCGGCGCGATTCTCGGGACCGTCGTCCCGCTCGCGAGCGGCGTGAGCGAGGGCTGGCAGTGGGGAGTCGCCGCCATCGCGGCTGTGCTGCTGCTGGCGGCGCGGCGGAGCGTCGTCCCGGTGCTGCTCGCGGCAGGCGCGGCCGGGATCATCGCCGGGGTGACACAGCTCCCACTGCCCTGACCGCCCTCGCGGGGATACTGCGCAGATGGACCAGCTCTTCGATGCCTCGGAGGGGGAGCGACCGGTCCGCTCCGGCGGAGTCGCGGGCGAACGGGCGCCGCTGGCCGCACGGCTGCGCCCGGAGCGACTGGAGGACGTGGTCGGGCAGCTTCACCTGCTCGGCGAGGGGATGGCGCTGCGCATGGCGATCGAACGGGGTCGTCCCCACTCGATGCTCCTCCATGGCCCGCCGGGGACCGGGAAGACGACGATCGCCCGCATCGTCGCTGCAAGCGCCGACGCAGCCTTCGAGGAGCTCAGCGCCGTCGAGGCCGGGCGCGCCGAGGTGCGCGGAGTCCTCGAGCGTGCTGCCCACCGGATCGAGGCGCGCGGTGGCAGCACGGTCCTCTTCCTCGACGAGATCCACCGGTTCAACAAGGCGCAGCAGGACGTCCTGCTGCCGGCGGTAGAGGAGGGGCTCGTCGTCCTGATCGGCGCGACGACGGAGAACCCGTACTTCGAGGTGAACGCAGCGTTGCTCTCGCGCACGCAGGTCTACGAGCTGCATGAGCTCTCCGCATCTGATCTCGAGGTCCTGCTGCGCCGCGGCGTCGACCGGGGCGCAGCCGAAGACCATCCGGTGACCGACGAGGCGCTCGCTTTCCTCGCCGAGCGCTCGCACGGCGACGCACGCACCGCGCTGCAGGCGCTCGAGCTCGCCGCGGCGACGGCGGCCGCGGGCACGCCGATCACGCTGGAGGTCGCCGAGGACGCGCTGCAGCGACGCGCGCTGCGGTATGACCGCGCGGGCGATCTGCATTACGACTCGATCTCCGCCTGGATCAAGTCCACCCGCGGCTCCGACCCCGATGCCTCGCTCTACTACCTCGCACTGATGCTCGAAGGCGGCGAGGACCCGCGATTCATCGCCCGCCGCATGGTGATCTTCGCCAGCGAGGACGTCGGCAACGCCGACCCGCAGGCCCTCACGGTCGCGATCGCCGCCGCGCATGCGGTCGACCACGTCGGGATGCCGGAGGCGGCCTGGGCGCTCTCCCAGGCCGCGATCTATCTGAGCCTCGCGCCGAAGTCGAAAGAGGCCTACGTCGCGCTCGACCGCGCGCGGCGCGTCATACGCGAGCGCGGCGCGATGCCGCCCCCCGCCCACCTGCGCCCGGGTGCGCGCAGCGAACGCGCGGATGCGCAGGACTACGACGACCCGCACCAGCGCCCTGGGCACCTCTCCCCGCAGCAGCTGATGCCGGATGGGCTGGTCGGCGAGCGCTTCTACCGCCCGGACGAGCAGGAGGCCGAACTGGTTGCGCGGCTCGAGCGGATCCGCGCAGCCCGCGGGCAGGACTGAGTCTCAGGCAGCTGCCGGATCGGCGTCCGCGGCGCGCGGCGGCCCGGGCAGCAGCCGGCCGCCCGCGACCGGCACGTTGCGGATCGCACCGGGCAGCAGCGGCAGCAGCGCGCGGCGCAGGTAGACGGCCCCCGCACGGTGCAGGCCGCCGCGCACTGGGTCCCACGACAGCCCGTACCCCCTGCGGATGTGCGCGGGGAGCGATCCGACCAGCCCGAAGTTGACCGCCTCG
>WLNG01000001.1 GCA_009699915.1 Actinomycetota bacterium | reverse complement strand
GCGAGGACGTCACACAGGAGGAGCTCGGCGGCTCACGGGTGCACTGCCGCAAGTCGGGGGTCGGCGACCTGGAGGTCGAGTCGGACGAGGAGTGCATCGCGAAGATCCGCGAGTACCTCTCCTACATGCCCTCGCACAATGAAGAGCCTCCGCCGCGCCGCCAGGCGACCGACCCGGTGGATCGCATGGAGGAGGCGCTGCTCGACGCGCTGCCGTCGTCGAACCGCCAGCCGCATGACATGTACGAGGTGATCCGCGCGATCGTCGACGACGGCGAGATCTTCGACATGAAGCCGCAGTGGGCGAAGACGATCATCACCTGCCTGGCGCGGTTCGACGGGCGCTCCGTCGGGATCGTCGCCAACCAGCCGAGGCATCTCGGAGGGATCCTCGACAACGACTCTGCGGACAAGGCGGCGCGCTTCGTCAATCTCTGCAACGCGTTTGGGATCCCGCTGCTCTTCCTCGTCGATGTGCCGGGGTTCATGGTCGGGACCAAGGTGGAGGCGGAGGGGATCATCCGCCACGGGGCGAAGATGCTCTACGCGGTCAGCAACGCGACCGTCCCGAAGATCACCGTCGTGCTGCGCAAGGCCTATGGCGCCGGGTACTTCGTCATGAACGGCCGCGCCTATGAGCCGGATCTGATCGTCGCCTGGCCCAGCGCGGAGATCAGCGTCATGGGCGCCGAGGGCGCCGTCGAGATCATCATGCGCAAGCAGATCGAGGAGGCTGAGGACCCGGACGCGATGCGCGCCCAGGCGATCGCCGGCTTCCGCCAGATCATCGACGTGTACGTCGCCGCCCGCAACGGGATGATCGATGACGTGATCGATCCGCGTGAGACCCGGCCGGTGATCTGCCGGGCGCTGGAGATGGCGCAGGGCAAGCGCGTCGAGCGGCCCTGGAAGCGCAACGGCGTGATGCCGGTATGAGGGCCTGATGGCTGAACCTTCCCCAACGATCGGCCACTGGATCGCCGGAGCCGTCGAGCTCGGCGCGGAGCGCTGCTCGCCGATCTACGACCCTGCGACCGGGCAGGTCACCGGGCAGCTCGCGCTAGCGGGCCCGGCCGAGGTCGAGCGCGCAGTCGCATCGGCCCGGACCGCCTTTGAGAGCTGGAGCAGGATGTCGCTCGCCGCGCGCACCGGGGTGCTCTTCGCCTTCCGTGAGCTGCTGGCCGCGCGCGCAGGCGAGGTCGCGGCGCTGATCACCGCCGAGCACGGCAAGACGCTCGACGACGCCCGCGGCGAGGTTCAGCGTGGGCTGGAGGTCGTCGAGTTCGCCTGCGGCGTCGCGCACCTCATGAAGGGGGAGAGTTCGGAGTCGATCTCCACGCGCGTGGACTCGACGAGCCTGCGCCAGCCGCTCGGCGTAGCGGTGGGCATCACCCCGTTCAACTTCCCGGCGATGGTCCCGATGTGGATGTTCCCGCTCGCGATCGCCTGCGGGAACGCGTTCATCCTCAAGCCGAGCGAGCGCGACCCGTCCGCGTCGATGCTGCTGGCGCGGCTGCTGCAGGAGGCGGGGCTCCCGGACGGCGTCTTCACCGTGCTGCACGGCGACCGCGAGGCCGTCGATGCGCTGCTGGTCCACCCGCAGGTCGACGCCGTCTCGTTCGTCGGCTCGACGCCGGTCGCGCGCCACATCTACGCCACGGCCGCCGCCCACGACAAGCGGGTGCAGGCGCTCGGCGGCGCGAAGAACCACGCGCTCGTCCTTCCCGATGCCGATCTCGGCGTCGCCGCCGACGCGATCGCCTCGGCGGCGTTCGGCAGCGCCGGGCAGCGCTGCATGGCGATCTCCGCGGCGGTGGCCGTCGGGGAGGCCACCGGCGATGCGCTGGCCGCCGCGCTGGCCGAGCGCGCCGCGGCGCTGCAGGTGGGTGCCGGGTCGGATCGGTCGAGCGACATGGGTCCGGTGATCACGGCGCAGTCACGCGACCGGCTGGCCGCAGCCGTCGAGGGCGCAATCGCGCAAGGGGCGACAGCCGTGGCTGACGGCCGCGGGCTCGTCGTCCCCGGTTGCGAGCAGGGGTTCTTCATCGGGCCGACGATTCTCGATCACGTCACCGAGGCGATGGATGCGCACCGCGATGAGCTCTTCGGGCCGGTGCTGGTGCTGCTGCGGGCGGCGTCCTTCGAGGAGGGCCTCGCGCTGATCAACCGCAGCCCGTACGGCAATGGAGCTGCGATCTTCACGCAGGACGGTGGCGCCGCGCGCGAGTTCCGCAGCCGGGTATCTGCCGGGATGGTCGGGATCAACGTTCCGATCCCGGTGCCGATGGCGTACTACTCGTTCGGCGGCTGGAAGGGATCGCTCTTCGGCGACCTGCACGTCCACGGACGCGAGGGCGTGCTCTTCTACACCCGCGGCAAGGTCGTTACGGAGCGCTGGCCGCAGCGTCCCGGCGGCGTCGACTACGGATTCCCGACGCAGTCCTGAATGGCGGCGGAGCAGCGGTGAGCCTCGAGGATCCAGTCGTCATCACCTGCGCCATCTCCGGCGTGATCGCCAATCGCGCCCAGTGCCCGGCGATCCCGTACACCCCCGCCGAGTACGCGGCCGAGGCGCGGCGGATCGTCGACGAGGGCGGCGTGATGATCCACATCCACGCCCGCACACCGGAGGGCCTGCCGTCCTTCGAGGTCGAGGACTATGCGGCGATCACGGCGGCGATTCGCGCTGAGATCGGGCACGCGGCGATCATCAACTTCTCGACCGGGGCGATCGGCGTCAGCGTCGAGAAGCGCGTCGCCTACCTACGCGAGGTGCGGCCCGAGGTTGCGGCGCTGAACATGGGCTCGCTCAACTACGCGAAGTACTCGCGCAGCCGTCGGGAGTTCGTCTTCAGCGCCGTCTTCGCCAATCCGATCGATGAGATCGTCGAACTGCTGCGCGCGATGAACGACCTCGGCATCCGCCCCGAGCACGAGTGCTTCGACCTCGGCCACGTCGGCACGCTCGCGCCGCTGCTCCACATGGGTGTCCTCGAGCGCCCGCTGCACGTGAACTGCGTGATGGGGGTCCTCGGCGGTGTCCCGCCGACCGCACGCAACCTCGCGGCGATGGTGGACAACCTGCCGCCGTCGGGGCACTCTCGCCACCACTGGTCGGTCGTGGGCATCTCGCGCGATCAGTGGACGCTGATCGCCGCTGCGCTGTCGCTGGGCGGCTCGGTGCGCGTCGGCCTTGAGGACAACTTCTATCTGCCGGACGGCGAGATGGCGGGTTCCAATGGGGACCTGGTCGCCACCGCGCGTCGGATGACGCAGGACGCCGGGCGCAGGCCCGCGACGGTCGTCGAAGCGCGGGCGTTGCTTGGGCTGCCCGACCCCGCCTGAGCGCGCGTCCTCACCAGCGCGCTTCGTGCCGCTCCATCACGCCGAATCCCTCGGCGAGGAGGACGCCGCCCGGCAACGTGCCGGAGAAGCTGCCCATCGGCTGGCGGTAGCTGCTGCGCACGAGCAACAGGTTCTCGCTGCGGGCCCGCTCGGCGTCGGGTTCGAAGGTCAGAACAGTGCGGTCGGCGTCGCACGCGAGCCCCTCGAGGTCGCCGGTGAAGCGCACCGGCGGGGTCTCCTGCGGGCGGCCGTCGATCCAGACGGTCCGTTCGCTCTGCTGCGGAGCATCATGCATCCCGCTGACGAGGTTCCAGAGGATCTCCCGGCCGTCGGCGTCGCGCCCAGTGCCTGCCGACCACTCCCACGCGGTCACGCGGGCGTGATACCCGGCCGATGCGTCCACGAGCCCTGCGCCATCGATCGTGTGCGTGCGTCCCGCCGCTGTCACGGTGCCGGTCGCCCGTACCGGATCCTTGCGCGTCCAGATGTACGAGGCGCCGTGCGGGCTTGTCACCTCGACCGGCTCCCCGGCCCGCTCCAGCGCCAGGTCGATCCGCACTGCACGCGCATCGACCGTCAGCCGCTCGCGGCTCGCATGCACCCGCCCCGGCAGGAAGGTTGTCCCCTGCGCGAGCGCGCCGTCAGCCCGGTCCACAACTGCCCAGAAGGCGTGAGGGATCCCAGCGACGTGCACCTGGGCTGCGCAGAGCAGGATCTCCGGTCCGTAGATGCCGACGTAGGTCCAGCGCTTGAGCGGGCGCCGGTCGCGCAGAAGCGCCATCCGCTCTGGGGGGAGGGGCAATCCAGGAGGTCGGCGCTGGGTATCGCTGCGCTGGGGAAGGGCGTCCACGGAGCTATTCTTGCCGCCTGCGCGCCGCTGCCGTCCAGCTCACCGCCACGCCCGATGTCGCCGCGAACCTCGCGGCGACCGATCGACTCGTCCGCGCGGCGGCCGCAGACGGGGCGCAGCTCGTCCTGCTGCCCGAGAAGTGGAGCGTCCTCGGGTCTGGCGACGACCTGCGTGCCGGTGCCCAGGAGCTCAGCGGCGAGGCGGTCACCTGGGCTCGCGCAGTCGCCCGCGAGTTGGCCATCGATCTCGTCGCAGGATCGGTCGCCGAGCGGGTTCCGGGCGAGGAGAAACTTGCCAACAGCTCGCTCCACGTCGGCGCGGACGGGGAGATCCACGCGCTCTATCGCAAGATCCACCTCTTCGACGTCGAGGTGGACGGGACGGTCTATCGCGAGTCCGATCACGAGCGCGCCGGCGACCGGCCGGTCGTCGCGCGGCTCGGTGACGGGACCATCGCCGGCATGAGCATCTGTTACGACCTGCGCTTCCCCGAGCTCTACCGCGAGCTCACGCTCGCCGGCGCGCGCATCCTGCTGGTACCCGCCGCCTTTACCGTCGCCACCACGCGCGACCATTGGGAGGTGCTCCTGCGCGCCCGGGCGATCGAGAACCAGTGCTTCGTCATCGCGGCGAACCAGATCGGCGAGCACGCTCCCGGGCTGCGCTCCGGCGGGCGCTCGATGATCGTCGACCCGTGGGGGGTCGTGCTCGCCCAAGCGGCCGACGTGCCGGGCGTGATCACGGCCGACCTCGATCTGGCGGGACAGGAGGCGCTGCGCCGCCGCCTGCCGGTGCTCGCCGCCCGCCGTCCCGATGCGTACGTCCCGCCGGAGGGAACCTGAGATGGCCGCGCGTAGCTCGCAGCAGGCGGTCGAGAAGCGGCGCCTGATCCTCGATGCAGCGGTCCGCGTCTTTGCGCGTGAGGGCTTCAACGGCGCTCGCGTCTCCGACATCGCCGAGGAGGCGGAGATCGCCTACGGGCTCGTCTACCACTACTTCCGCTCGAAGGATGAGATCCTCGACACGATCTTCCTCGAGCGCTGGAACGTGATGCTCGAGGCGATCAAAGCGGTCCGCGCACAGCCGATCTCCGCGCGCGAGCAGCTGCGGGCCGTGGCCTCGTTCATCGTGGAGTCCTATCGCCGCGACCCCGACGTGATGAAGGTCATCGTTGTGGAGGTCACGCGTGCGGCCAACAGCTTCGGCCGCGCCCATCTGGCGCAGATCCGCGAGGCGTACGACGGCATCGCCGCGATCGTCGAAGCCGGGCAGTCCTCAGGGGAGTTGCGTGACACCGTCACCCCGGCCTTCGCCGCGATGGCCTTCTACGGCGCGATCGAGCAGGTCCTCACCGGCTGGATCTTCGAGGTGCTGCCCGGAGCGCCCGAGGATGTCGATCAGGCGAAGGCCTTCGTGATCGACACGATCTGCGGGGGACTCGACGCACGCTGACACCCGTGCCGGGGCGCGCGCAGGCGCTAGGGTTCGCGCTCATGCCGCAGAACGAGATGGTCAAGCGTCTGGTGTGGATGGGGTTCATCGCGGGGATCGAATCGCTCGCGAGCATCGTGGCGATCCGTTTCGCGCTCACCATCTGGCGGCGGATCTACGGGGAGGATCCTCCGGGGTACGACCGATGAGCACCGATCCCGCCGCGACGCCGTTCAACTTCGATGGTCCGCCGGCCGCACCCGAGGCCCCCGCGACCGTGGAGCGGCCGCCGCTCGGTGCGCGGCCGGAGATCCTCATCGGCGCAGCCGCTGCGAGCGGTTTCATCCTTGCGAAGATCCTGGGGCGCGTCCGTGGCCGATGATCCGCAGGTGAGCTCGGTCGCACGGGCGATCCAGCAGGTCACCGCCGACACGCAGGCGCTGATCCGCGACGAGATCGCGCTCGCGAAGCTCGAGCTGCGCCAGAAGACCCGGACGCTCACGCGCGCCACGGTGATCGCTGCTGCCGCAGCGCTCTTCGTCATCGGCGCGCTGCTGCTCCTGCTGTTCGGGGCCGCGTTCCTCGTCGCCGACCTGATCTCCAACGAGCACATCTTCTGGGGCTTCTTTGTCGTCGCGGTACTGCTGCTGGTGCTGGCGGGGCTCGCCGGCTTGCTCGCCGGGAAGGCGTTCAAGAAGTCCAAGTCGCCGATGCCCGACCAGGCGCTCGCCGCCGCGCGCGAGACCCGTGCGACGTTCGGGCGCGAGACGACCCTGATGCGCGAGCAGGTCCGTGAGACGATCGTCCATCCCGAGGAGGAGCGCCCGTGACGCCCCCGTCCCAGCAGCGCAGCGCTGACGAGATCCGCGCAGGGATCGCCGAGCGCCAGCAGGCGCTGGCCGGCTCGTTGACGCTCCTGCGCGGCGAGGTCGTCGCCATCGCCGACTGGCGCCGGTACGTCAACGGCAACCGGCCGAAGGTCCTTGCGGGAGCGGCGGTCGCGGGCTTCGTGCTCGGCGGCGGAATCGCCGCGATCATCGGTCGGCGCCGCTAGCCGTCGCGGCCGTGGCGACGACCCTGTACCGCTGCCGCACGCTCACCAACCATCTCTGCCCGTGCGGCAGGGTCGCTCGGGAGCTGCGCCGTCAGGACATCGCGTTCGACGAGGTCCGCGTCGCTTGGCGCAAGCGCGACCGGCTGGAAGTCGCGGCCGTCAGCGGGCAGCGTGTCGTGCCCGTCCTCGTCCACGGTGATCAGGCGATCTGCGATTCACGCCGCATCGTGGAGCACCTGCGACAAGGCAACGCTCCCGATCGCTAGCGTTCACGCTTGTGAGCAAGGCTGAGATCACCGACATCATCGCCACCGGGCTCGCCGTGCTGGCGATCTTCGCCCAGGTCCTCGTGGGACTGCTGGCACTACTGGCGTTGCTGGCGCTCGTCTGGCCCGCGGCGCGTCAGGTGTTGCGCGACCTGCGCGATGCGCTCGCAGGCAAGGAGATCTGGCTGGCCTGGGTCGTCGCCGCCTGCGCGACGCTCGGCAGCCTCTTCTTCTCGGAGATCTCCGGCTTTGTGCCATGCCGGCTGTGCTGGCTCCAGCGGATCGCGATGTACCCGCTGTTCGTGATCCTGCTGGTCGCTGCGCTGCGCAGGAGCACGCGTGAGGCGTTCCAGTATGCGGCGATCTTCCCGATCGTCGGCGCCGCCGTCGCGATCTACCACCTCTATATCGAGGCGCATCCGGAGAAGGAGACCGCGGGCTGCCGTCTCTCGGCGCCGGGCGGCTGCGCGGTCAAGTGGATCAACGAGTTCGGCTATCTGACGATTCCGACCCTGGCGCTGACCGCCTTCGCCGCGATCTTCGCGCTGCTCGCGCTCGGCTGGTCGCGCCGCGAGCCGTCGCTGCGAGCGCGCGCGTGACGCGTCTGGCGCTCGCCGGTCTCGCCCTGCTGATGCTTGCGGGCTGCGGCGGGGCAACGGGTGGTTCGGGCGGCGCGAACGTGGCCGCCGGCCCGCCCGGGAAGCGCCTCTTCGTCGAGAACGGATGTGGCGGCTGCCACCAGCTCGCGGCGGCCGGGGGCGGGGGCAGCTTCGGCCCGGATCTCGACATGCTGCGCCCCAGCGCGGCGCGGGTCGAGGCGTCACTGAGAACCGGGCCCGGGGCGATGCCGTCCTACGCGGGGCGCATCAGCGATGCCGACATGATCGTGCTCGCGCAGTACGTACAAACGGTCGCTGGCAGCTGATCCGCGACCCGACGGCTACCATCGGGGGCTCAGAGCCGGGCATCCCGTCCGGCCATTGCAGTGCTCAGCGCCCGCCGTCGTTGCATCAGCATCCTCCGCGGTTCGTCCAGCACAGGAGGAATACCCACATGCCGAATGGCACCGTGAAGTGGTTCAACGACGACAAGGGCTTCGGCTTCATCACGCCCGATGACGGAGGCAAGGACCTCTTCGTCCATCATCAGGGGATCGTCGGCGAGGGCTTCCGCTCGCTCGCCGAGGGCGCGAAGGTCAGCTACGACGCCGAGGCCGGGGACAAGGGTCCCAAGGCCGTCAACGTCCAGGCTCTCTAACGTTCGCGAAGCCGGTGCGACTCGCGTCGCACCGGCTTCGCCGCAGTACTACGGCGTGAGGAAGACCGCCGTCGTGTGCTCAGTGTCGAGGTACTCCTTGACCGCCGCGACCTTCCCGTCCTCGATCACGAAGACGAAGTGGTAGCTGTTGTTGTAGATGCGGCCGTTGTTCAGCTCGCAGTAGGACTCCGTCTCGACGGCGACGCGGTTCCCCTGGCAGGTGAAGTGGTGCGGCGTCAGCGTGATCGCCCCGCCCTTGACGTTGTCGGCAATTCCGCCGTTGAGCGCCTTGAAGGCGACCTTGTCGTGCGACCCGGAGATGCCGGGCATCGTGCCTGCGACCCACCAGGTGGCGTCGTCGGTCATCAGCGTCTGGAATGCGTCGATGTCCCCGGTCGAGAACACCTTCATGAAATTCCGGACGACTTCCTCATTCTCAGCTTCGATGCTCACTCTGACTCCCGTCCTCTCGTATGTGGTGTCCGGCGGAGCGACCAGCGTTCGACCACCGACCCTGAGCGCAGGCTAACCGCAGTGGGGAGCAGTGTTCACAGCGCCGCTTGGGCGAATCCCCAAGGCGGTGCCGAGCGTCAGGCGTCGTTGGCGGCGGCCAGGAAGGCCTCGGCCCACGGGCGCAGCTCGCGCTTGAGGACCTTCTGCGTGACCGTGCGCGGGAGCGGCTCCTCGCGCAGGATGACCGCCTTCGGCTGCTTGTGCTTGCCGAAGCAGGTGCACGCCTCGCGCACCGCCTCCTCCGTCACACTCGCGGAGCCATCGGGGACGACGACGGCGACGACGATCTCGCCCCAGCGCTCGTCCTGCACGCCGACGACGGCCGCCTCGGCGACGCCCTCGACGCGGTAGATGACGTCCTCGATCTCCTTCGGGTAGATGTTGATCCCGCCGGAGATGATCAGGTCCTTGGTGCGGCCGGTGATGGTGAGGTAGCCGCCGGCGTCGATCTCGCCCATGTCGCCGGTGTTCAGCCAGCCGTCGGTGAATGCCTCGCGCGTGTTCTCCGGCTGCCCGTAGTACTCGCGCATCGTCGCCAGCGAGCGCACGAGCACCTCGCCCTCGCCGTGCGGCTCGATCGCCCCGTCGCTACGGCGCACCGCCAGCTGCGTGATCGACATCGGTCGTCCGGCGCTCCCGACCTTCGGGATCGCCTCGTGGGGCTGCAGCGCGGTGGCGATCGTCGGGAACTCGGACATCCCGTAGCCCTGCACGATGTCGCAGCCGGGGAGCTCGGCGTTGATCTGCTCGATCACCGACACCGGAACCGGCTCGGCGCCGGAGATCACCCAGCGCAGGTTCGTCCCGCGCAGGATCTCGAGCTGCTCGGGCGCCGCCATCAGCTGCTTGAGCAGCGTCGGCACCAGGAAGGTGTGGGTGCAGTCGTAGTCGCGAACGCCGGCGACGATCTTCTCGATCGAGGCGCCGCCGGTCGGCATCAGGACCGTCATCCCGCCCAGCCACCACAGCGGCAGGATCAGGTTGTGGAACCCGGCCGCCCACGAGAGCGAGGGGACGGCGAGGTAGCGGTCCTCGGCGGTCAAGCCGAAGTCCGGGATCTGCTGATACGCGTTCCACAGCACGCCGGCGTGCGTGTGCGCGGCGCCCTTCGGCTTCCCGGTGGTGCCCGAGGAGTAGAAGATCATGAAGAGATCCTCCGGCCGGGGGGCGGGCACGGAGGGCAGGGAGTCGGTTGCGGCTGCGAGGAGATCTTCGTAGGAGAGCGCGCCAGCGAGCTCGCTCGGCCCGACGCTGATCAGCCGCTGGGGAAGTTCGCCCGCGACGTCCGCGAGCTTCGTGTCGGCGGTCGGGTCGACGATCAGCGTCGTAGCGCCGCAGTCCTCGATCACGCCGACGACCTCGGGGCCCATGTTCAGCACGTTGATCGGGACGCAGACGACGCCGAGCGCCGCGGAGGCGAAGAAGATCTCGGTCCACTCGTGGCAGTTCGGGAGGAAGACGGCGACGCGGTCGCCGGGAACGATGCCGAGTCCCTCGAGTGCATTGGCGGCGCGCAGCGAGCGCTCGCGCATCGTTGCGTAGGACCGCGGCTCGCCGTCGAAGATCACGGCAGGCGCATCGGGCCGGTAGCCGGCCATCTTGTCGAGGAGAGTGAAGACGTTGCCCAACACGAGGGGCAGGATGGTGGCATAGGGGCAGAATCGCTGCCGTGCGCTCGCGCGACGGTTGGAGCTTCCGACAGGGCAGGCGCCGCTTTCCACAGCGATCAGCGATGATTCGGGGGTGCCGACCATTCTTCTGGCGCGCCACGGCCAGGGGTCGTTCGGCGGCGCGAACTACGACGTTCTCTCACCGCTCGGGCGCGAGCAGGCGCAGATCCTTGCGGGCGAGGTCGCCCGCCGCGGTGTGCGCATCGATCGGGTGATCGCTGGCTCGTTGCAGCGTCAGCGCGACACGGCCGCTCCGGTGGCCGCTGCGGCCGGCCTGCAGTTGGAGATCGATCCGCGCTGGAACGAGTACGACGCCGACGATGTGCTCACCCACCATTCCGCGAGCGCGGTCCGCGACAGCCGCCCGGAGGGCAGTGATGCGCCGCCGGTCACCTCAGAGGAGTTCCAGGACGCGATCGAGGAGGGGCTGGCGGCATGGATTGCGGCCGGCGCCGCCAGCACGGCCGCGGAGCGCTGGCCACAGTTCGCCGGACGGGTGCGCGCCGCGCTGGAGGACGCCGCCGCATCGCTCGGCTCGGGCGAGACGGTGCTTGTCGCAACCTCTGGCGGCGTGATTGCGAGCGTCTGCACCGCTCTGCTCGGTCTCCCCGACCAGGCGCTGATGACCTTCAACCGGGTTTCGATCAACGCGGGGCTGACCAAGGTCGTCGCGGGCCGCCGCGGCTTCACGCTCGTCTCTTACAACGATCACGCCCACCTTGAGGGCAGCGACCGCGCGCTGGTGACGTACCGCTGAGGCCCGTCCGCGGGGCTCAGGCGATGGCGCCGGCCTCGCGCAGCGCAGCGCGGGCCTGCGCGTCGATGCCCCAGGCCTCGAGTGCCGTCTCGGTGTCGGCGCCGGCGGGTGCAGGTGCGCTCGTCACCGCTCCGGGCGTGCGGCTGAAGCGCGGTGCGGGGCCCGGCTGACGTACGCCGTCGACCTCGATGAATGTTCCCCGGGCGACCATGTGCGGGTGGTCCATCGCCTCGATCATTCCGTAGATCGCTGCCGCGCAGGCATCGGCGGGCTCGAGGATCCGCGCCCATTCGTCGCGCGTGCGGCCACGGAAGATCTCCGCGAAGCGCTCCTTCAGCTCCGGCCAGCGTGAGGAGTCCCACTGGGGGGCCTCGGCGGGGTCAACCTCCAGCAGGCGCAGGAGCTCGGCGTAGAACTGCGATTCGATCGCGCCGACCGAGACGAATCCGCCATCGGCCGTCTCGTACACCTCGTAAAAGTGCGCGCCGCTGTCGAGGAAGTTCGTCCCGGGGACGTCGGTCCAGACGCCGCCCTCGCGCAGGCCGAGAAAGAGCGCTACGAGCAGCGCCGACCCGTCCAC
The DNA here is from genome assembly GCA_009699915.1 of Actinomycetota bacterium. Lineage (GTDB taxonomy): Bacteria > Actinomycetota > Thermoleophilia > Solirubrobacterales > Solirubrobacteraceae > F1-60-MAGs163. The sequence goes on along the minus strand of WLNG01000001.1, from coordinate 10,481 downwards.
CATCGCCGTGTCGACGACCTGGCCTTCACCCGACGAGCGGGCCTCGAGCACGGCGGCGATCACGCCGAGCGCCAGCAGCATGCCGCCGCCCGCGAAGTCGCCGACGATGTTCAACGGCGCGAGCGGCCGCTCGCCCTTGCGTGCGAAGGTCGAGAGCACGCCCGAGATGCTGATGTAGTTGATGTCGTGTCCGGCGACACTCGCCATCGGCCCCTCCTGGCCGTAGCCGGTCATGCGGCCGTAGACCAGCTTGGAGTTGCGCGCGCGCACATCGTCGGGGCCGAGGCCCAGCCGCTCCATGACGCCCGGACGGAAGCCTTCGATCAGCACGTCGGCCGATTCGCACATCTGCAGCAGCGCGTCGCGGCCCGCGGGAGCCTTCAGGTCCATCGCGACCGAGGGGCGACCGCGCAGCAGCAGGTTGTGCGGCCCCGTGTTCATCGGTTCGATCCCGCCGGTGCGATCGATCCGCACGACGTCCGCGCCCAGGTCGGCCAGCATCATCGCGGCGAAGGGGCCCGGGCCGATCCCGCCGATCTCGATCACGCGAAGATCGGTAAGTGGGCCGGAGCGGGGAGTCGTGGAGGTCATGTCAGGGCACGCTAACCGTGCAGGGAACGGGCGAAACGCGGGTCTTTCGTGGAAACCCACAGAACGGGGGGTAGCGGGACGGCGCCAGCAGTTGGTTCGCGTGAGCTAGATCGGCATAATCGCCCGTAAGGCGCGAAACGCACTGCACCGGCGCAAGGTCCTCCCCTGCTCCATGTGCATGATCCAGGAGGAAAGGAACAGATATGGCTATCGCCGGAGTCGGACTGCAGTTCATCTTCCAGAACACGCACTCGGATCTCACCGATGCGGAGATGATGATGAAGGAGACCGGGGTCGTCCTTGCGGCTGAGAAGCACGGGATGGACTTCTGCATGCTCCCGGAGCATCACTTCAACCCGAACTACTCGATGATGCCCGACAGCATGCAGTGGCTGTCGTACCTCGCCGGGATCACGAGCAAGATCAAGCTCGGTCCGGGCGCGATCATCCTCCCGTGGTGGGACAACCCCACGCGCGTCGCCGAGAAGATCGCGATGCTCGACATCATTCTCGGTGACCGCATGATGCTCGCGTTCGGTCGCGGCCTCGCGCGTCAGGAGTACAAGGCGTTCGGCGTCGACATGGGCACGTCGCGTCAGCGCTTCGACCAGTCGGCGGAGATCATCCTCGACATCCTGGACACCGGCATCGCCGAGTACGACACCGAGTTCTTCAAGCAGACGCGCACGGAGATCCACCCGGCACCGGTCCGCGGCTTCCGCGAGCGCGGTTTCTGGTCGGTCGCGATGACCCCCGAGTCGGGTCAGGCAGCGGCCAACCTCGGCGCGACGATGATGTCGTTCGTGCAGCTCCCGTGGGAGCAGCACCATGCGGCAGTCGAGGCCTGGCGTGAGCGGTTCCACGAGATGCACCCCGGCAAGCCCACGGGCGCCCCGGTGTTCTCGGACTTCACGTTCTGTCACGAGGACCCCGAGTACGCCAAGGAGATCGCGACGAAGTACCTGTCCGATTACTTCCTCAGTGTCATCAAGCACTACGACTTCGATGGCACGCACTGGGGCGAGACGGAGGGCTACGGCGCCTACCAGGCCGGAGCCGACGCGATCCGTGAGGCCGGCCTCGAGGCCGCCTGCCAGGGCTTCGTCGCCTCGCAGGCTTGGGGCACCCCGGACCAGATCATCGCCGAGTGGGAGCGCCGCATCGAGATGACCGGTCCGGTTGCTCCGGCGATGGCCGTCTCGTACGCGGGCATGCCGCACGAGCTCGTCCACGGCAGCCTCGAGCTGATCGCCGAGAAGGTCGCTCCCGAGGTGCGCAAGCTCCAGGAGCGCGCGATGGCGAAGGTCGCTGCGTAACGACATTGCACGGGGCGCGGTGCATCAGCGCCGCGCCCAGTAGGCACCTGAGCCCCGCCGGCCCTCGCCGGTGGGGCTCAGGTCGTTCTGGGGCCGCAGGAGACCGTCCTGCCGCTTGGAGAAATCCACCATCGCCGTCCGCAGTGCCGACGAGCACCGCTTGTCGTGCGTTAGCGTCCCGGCGCAATCACCTGTTGAACACGAGGAGAATCGCGTGATGAACGTCTCAGGGCAGTTCCGTCAGATCGAGGTCGCAGCATGAGCGAAGTTCGGTTCGGTCTTTGGTACGACTTCCGCAATCCGGGCCTCTGGCCGCGCAAGTTCGAGCCCTTCTATCGCGACACCCTCGATCAGATCGCCTGGGCTGAGGAGCTCGGCTATGGCTGCGTCTGGCTCACCGAGCACCACTTCGCGGAGGATGGCTACACGCCCTCGCCGCTCGTGCTTGGCGGCGCGATCGCCGCGCGCACCAAGGAGATGCGGATCAGCACGAGCTTGATGCTGCTGCCGCTCCATGACCCGATCCGTCTTGCGGAGGACGCCGCAACGCTGTCGCTGCTCAGCGGCGGCCGTTTCGACCTCGGCCTGGGCATCGGCTACCGGCAGATCGAGTTCGACACCTTCGGACGCAAGGTCTCGCATCGCCCGAGCCTCATGGAGGAGGGCTGCGAGGTCATCCGCCGTGCGTGGTCGGGCGAGTCGCTCGAGATGAACGGCAAGCGCTTCAGCTACCCCGACGTCACCGTCTACCCGATCCCCGAGCATCGGCCCAAGCTGCTGATCGGCGCGATGGGTGGACCGGCGATCGAGCGTGCGGCGCGCCTCGGCGAAGGCTTCCTGAGCACGCAGAATGCGCACATCGACGAGTACTTCGCGGCGCTGACGGAGCTCGGCAAGGATCCGGCGCAGGCGAGCGTCCACGCCGGCCAGTGGGCGATCATCGCGGAGGATCCCGAGGCCACATGGGCTGAGATCGGCGATCATGCGCTCTACCAGCTGAACGAGTACATCGGTTGGGGCGCCTTCGGCCCGCCGGACGAGGTCCCGCGCTTCCCCGACCGCGACGCGATCGCGGCCAGCGGTGCCTTCCAGCTCTGGGACGGCCCGACCGCCGTCACCGAGATCACGGCGCTGCTGAAGCAGTACCCGCAGATCGAGGACATGTACTTCTGGGCGCAGCTGCCCGGCGAGCCCGTCGAGAGCGGCTCGAAGCGCATGGAGTTCTTCATGCGCGAGGTCGCCCCCAAGGTCCGCGCCGAGCTGGCCAAGTAACCGCCCGAACAACTACGAGGAGAACACGACATGGCACGTCTTGAAGTCGAACCCGGCAAGAGCATCTATTACGAGCACTACAGCGGCGCCGGGCGTCCCGTCGTGCTCGTGCACGGCTGGGGCATGGCCGCGCGAGTGTGGGACGTCAACCTCTCCGTCCTGATCGAGGCGGGCCACGAGGTCGTCGCCTTCGACCAGCGCTGCTGCGGGAACTCCGACAAGGACTTCGACGTCGTCACGGTGAAGGCGAACGCCCAGGACGTCGTCAAGCTCGTCGAGGCCGCCGGCCTCAAGAGCCCGGTCATCGTCGGCTGGTCGTTCGGCTGCGCGGTGACCGTCGAGGCGGCCGCGATGCTCGGCGACAATCTCGGCGGCATCGTGCTCGCCGGCCCGCCGACGCCGCGCTTCACGCAGACCGACGACTTCCCGCACGGCGGCACCGCCGAGGATGTCGCGGGAACGATCGCCGCGTTGCGCGACACGCGCATCGAGCTGCTCAGCGCGATCGCGCAGGGCACCTGCCATGAGAACCCGGGCGAGGCGACCATCGCGTGGATGCTCGACATGTTCCTCCAGACCAGCCCGCGTGCCGATGCCGGTCTGGCCGACCTGGGCACGATCGACCATCGTGAGCTGCTCCCGACGATCCAGGCCCCGGGCCTGATCTGCAAGGGCGCGCACGATGCGATCGTCGATCCGGCAATCGCCGATATCTGTGCCGACCTGCTCCCGAACGGCCGCCTGCTGACGTTCGAGAACTCCGGGCACACGCCGTTCCTCGAGGAGCGCGAGAAGTTCAACGCCGCGCTGCTCGCGTTCGTCGCGGATCCCTCCGCGGCCTGACGCACGGCGGGCGGGCGCCGATCACGGCGTCCGCCCTCGCCGTTCTGCTCAGTCGCTGAGCAGGTGGCCGTACTTCTCAAGCGCGGCCGCGTGACGGGTGGGGATGTGCTCGCTGGGAATGTCCCGCGGCTCGTACTCGCGCAGGATCCCGCGGGCCACCACCATGCGGTGGACCTCGTCGGGACCGTCGTAGATGCGCGAGGCTCGCGCCCAGCGGTAGAGGTGCTCGAGCGGCAGGTCGGTCGAGTAGCCGAGTGAGCCGTGGATCTGCAGCGCGCGGTCGATCACGTCGTGCATGATCGGGGCGCCGTAGTACTTGATCATCGCGATCTCACGAGCGGCGGCGCGAGCGCCGACCTGATCGATCTTCCACGCGGCATGCAGCGTCAGCAGGCGGGCCGACTCGATTGCGGCGGCCGAGTCGGCGACCCAGTTCTGGACCGTCTGCTTATCCGCGAGCAGGCTGCCGTGCAGCGACTTGCTGACCGCGCGCTCGCAGAGCGCGTCGAAGGCACGCCGGCAGACGCCGACCCAGCGCATGCAGTGGTGGATGCGGCCCGGGCCCAGGCGTTCCTGCGCGAGCTCGAAGGCCTGGCCGCGCTTGCCGAGGATGCTCTCGGCGGGGATGCGCACATCGGTGTACGTCACCTCCGCCTGCGTGTGCATCGAGGGGACCGGATACGGGTCGTTCATCGAGCCGATGCGGCGCAGTGAGATCCCGGGCGTATCGGCCGGGACGAGCAGCATCGAGGCGCGGCGGTGGCGGTGCTCGTCGGGGTCTGTGACGGCCATCAGCACGTGCAGGTCGGCGCGGTCGGCGTTCGAGACGAACCACTTGGTGCCGTTGATGACCCACTCGTCGCCGTCGAGGACGGCGCTCGTCGTGAACTGCGTCGGGTCGGCCCCGGTGCCCTGCTCGGTCATCGAGAAGGCGCTGTAGATCTGGCCGGCCAGCAGCGGCTCAAGCCACTGCTTGCGCTGCTCGGGGGTTGCAGCGAGGGCGATCAGCTCGGAGTTACCGGAGTCGGGAGCCTGGTTGCCGAAGATCGGCGGGGCGTACTCGCACATGCCGAGGATCTCGTGCATCAGTCCGAGCTTGACCTGGCCGTATCCCTGCCCGCCGAGATCGGGGCCCAGGTGCGCGGCCCACAGTCCCTGGTCCTTGACCTGCTGCATCAGCGGGGCGGCGACCTTGAGGAAGGTCTGGAAGTCGAGGTGGAGCGTTTCGAGGGGGAAGATCTCCTCCCGCACGAAGCCGCGCATCCACTCAAGCTTCGCCTCGAATTCCGGCTCTGTCTCAAAGTCCCAAGTCATGGCCGGAGATGCTACTCGCGCCCGATCGAACCCCATCCCAGCGGTTGCTGCGGCTTGTACATGCCGACAACGCGCCGCGGCGTCAACTCCCTGCGAGCGCGGCATCGGGCAGAATGGGGACGATGGAAGAGCAAGCGACCGACGTGCAGCTGACACCGGAAAGGCTCGCGCAGCAGCTGACGCCCTGGCTGATCGAGGTCACCGACGATCCAGGTCCGCACACGGTCGAGCGGCTCAGCGGGGGTAACTCGAACGAGACGCTCCTCGTCTCGAGCCCGTCCGCCGTGCGCGTCATGCGCCGGCCGCCTGCAGCGACCATCGACTCCTCCGCCCACAACATGGAGCGCGAGTACCGCATGCTGATGGCGCTTGCCGATACGCACGTCCCGGTGCCGCGCCCGGTCGGCACATCGCGTGAGCCCTTCCCGGGCGGGACACCCGCGCTCCTTATGGAGCATCTCGACGGCGTCTCGCTGACGGCCGAGCTGCCGCAGAACTACCCCGCGGGCGCCACGGCCACGGTCGCCTTCGCCGCGATCGATGCGCTCGCCGACCTGCACTCGCTCCCGTGGCGCGATCTTGGGCTGGCCGACTTCGGCCGCCCGGAGCAGTTCCTTGAGCGTCAGGTGGGCCGCTGGGAGAAGCAGTACGCGATGTACCGCCATCGTGATCTGCCGGACTTCGACATCGTGGCGCGCTGGCTGGAGGCCAACCGCCCGCCCGAAGGCGAGCCGGGCATCCTCCACGGCGACTTCCACGTCGACAACTGCCTGTTCACCCGCGAGGCACCGGTCCGGCTGCTCGCGATCATCGACTGGGAGATGTCCACGATCGGCGACCCGCTGCTCGACGTCGGCCTGCTGCTCGGGCTCTGGGGCTCCGACCGACCCGAGCCGCGCGCGATGCCGAAGATCCAGGGCTTCAGCACCGCTGCGGACGCGCCCGCTCGCGAGGAGCTCGCGCGGCGCTACGAGGAGCGCAGCGGCCGCTCGCTCGAGCACCTCAACTACTACATGGCGCTCGCGCTCTGGAAGCTCGCGGCGATCGTCGAGGGCGCCCACTTCCACTTCCAGTCGGGACGCCTGCAGACCGAGTACGCGCGCCAGCTCGGCGAGGACGTCCCGCGCCTGCTCGCCGAAGCGCGCGTCTTCACCGAGCGCGCCTAGCCGCACCCGACTCCCTCGGCGGAAGCCGGGGTTGGGAGGTTCCACAAGCGCGAGACCGGTCGCGCAGGCAAAAGCGGTCGCCAGACGGCACCGTAGGGGAGGTGAATCCGCAGCCGACCCCCGATGCCCTGACGGGCGCCGAGGCCCCCGCTTTCGTCGACATCGTCGACAGCTGGGAGGAGGCCGCGGGGCTGGAGGCCGAGCCGCTGATCGTCCTTGAGGGGCTTCGCGCGGCGCTCGGTTCGGACGAGCTCCCGCAGGTGGAGCGCATCGATGCCGGGTACTCGAACCCGACCTTCGTCGTGTGTGATGCAGGGCGCCGATACGTCCTGCGCCGCCCGCCGCGCCCACCGTTCGCCCCCAAGGCTCATGACGTTCTGCGCGAGTACCGGATCCTCGCGGCGCTGAAGAGCGAGGCGGTCCGCGCCCCGACCCCAGCGCTGATGAGCGAGGACCCCGCCCACATGAACGCGCCCTTCTACCTGATGGAGGCGCTCGACGGCGTGGTGCTGCGCGGGGCCACGACGCCGCCCTTCGACACGCCCGAGCAGCGCGCCCTGATCGGGGCGGAGCTGATCGACGCGCTCGCCGAGCTCCACGACGTGGATGCCGGCAGCGTCGGGCTCGGGGATCCTGCGCGCGGAGAGCAGTACCTCGCGCGCCAGCTCGATCTCTGGTCCGGTCAGTGGGAGGAGCGGGCAGGACGCCGCGACATTCCCGAGATCGACGTTCTGAGCGCGTGGCTGCGCGCCGAGATGCCGGTATCGCGTCGCGTCGCGATCGTCCACGGCGACTACAAGCTCGACAACGTCTTCTTCGCCCGGGACGCTCCCGCAAGGCTGATCGCGATCCTCGATTGGGAGATGGCGACGCTCGGCGACCCGCTTGCCGACCTCGGTTTTCTCACCGGAACGTGGACGCAGGCGGGGGAGGACCCCGAGGCCGTCGGTGGGCTCTCTGCCGTCACGGCCGAGCCCGGCTTCCCGACCCGCCGAGAGCTCGCCGAGCGTTACGCGCAGCGCTCCGGGCTGCCGCTCGACGATCTGGCCTGGTACCAGGCGCTCGCGGTCTGGAAGCTCGCGATCCTGCTCGAGGCGACCTACCAGCGCTACCGCGCCGGAACCCTCTTGGGCGAGCGCTTCGCTCAGCTCGAGGAGGGCATCCCGCGGATGGCGGCGCTGGCGCACGCCGCCTCCACGGGCGCCCTTCTCTGAGTCTGGGTCAGGACTTCACCGGCCAGAGCAGACGCAGCTCGTCCGAGAGGAACCCGGCCGAGGCGCTGGCGTCGATCGCGCCGTCGAGCGCGCCGAGCACGGTGCTGCCGGCCCCGCTCCAGGCGGAGTCGCAGTCGGCTGCGGTCGAGAACTCGAGTTCGACGATCGCATCGAAGACCGGCTCCGCGCCATCGGCATACATCGAGGCGGTCGCCACGGCGACGCTCACGCGGTGCGCGCCGGGCACGGCGCCGGCGAGGTCCACGCCCGCGACCTGCGCTGCGAAGTCGGCCGGAGCGAGGCCCGCGGCACGGCGCAGGAGCAGCATGACCTTAGTCCCGGGCTCGTCCTTGGTGATCGCGTGCTCTTCGCGCTGCACGTGCTCATTGGTGAAGAGGAATGCGAGCCGCTCGAGATCGATGAAGTTCTTCTCATCTGGGCCGACGTGGTTGGCGTAGGTCGGATCCTCGCCCATCGAGCCGGCGGCCGCCTCGTCCACGAACCAGACGGTCGCGATGCCCTCGTAGATCGAGTCGGTGAGCCCGGCGACGCCCGGTGCGATGCGGTGCGCCTGGATGTATCCCTGGAGCGGCGCCATTCCGCAGGCCATCTCGCCATGGGGGCTGATCCAGTGCTGGTGGAAGAACTCGTCGGTGATGTCGGGCCGCTTCGGGATGAGCGCGTAGACCTTGACCACGGTGACTCCTATCGGTTGGGGATCGGCCGATCGTCCTCCCTCGGGCGGTGCGGTGGGGAGGAAGGGGGGGCGGTCGCCTTGTGAGAAATGACAGACCGGTCGGCGCGCGTGCCGAGCGCGCCCCGCCGTGAACCGCAAGGCTACCGTTCAATAACGGTCATCGATGCGAAAGGGTCTGTGCCATGGGTCTCGTTCCGGAGCTCAGCAGCTACAAGGACAAGTACAAGCACTTCAAGTTCGAGCGCCGTGACGGGATTCTCCAGGTCACGATGCATACGGACGGCAGCGACCTCGTGTGGGGCTTCGGGCCCGACGAGGAGTGCGGCTTCATGTTCGAGGACATCGGCCGCGACCCTGAGAACAAAGTGATCATCCTCACCGGAGCGGGTTCGACCTTCATCGACAACGAGGAGTTCGGCAGCGGCGATCCCGAGGTGACGATCCCCGCGACGGTTTGGGCGAACGTCTTCGCCTTCGCCAAGCGGCTGCTCCAGGCGCACCTGGACATCGAGGCTCCGATGATCGCGGCCATCAACGGCCCAGCGACGATCCACGCCGAGCTTGGCCTGCTCTGCGACATCGTGCTCGCCTCCGACACGGCGACCTTCGCCGACCAGCCGCACTTCCCCAATGGCCTGATCCCGGGCGACGGCGTGCAGGTGATCTGGCCGATGCTGATCGGCATGAACCGGGCGCGCTACATGTTGTTCACCGGTCAGCACCTCAACGCCCAGCAGGCGCTCGATCTCGGGATCGTCGCCGAGGTGCTCTCCGGCGACAAGCTGCTCGACCGCGCGTGGGAGCATGCGCACAAGCTGCTCGAGATCCCCGAGCTGACCCGCCGGATGACCCGGTCGGTCTTCACGTCGCAGTTCAAGCAGGCGCTCGGCCCGAACCTCGAGTACGGCATCGCCGTCGAGGGTCTCGCCGCGACGAACTACTGGATTGAGAACTTCAAGCGCGGCTCCGTCTCCCCGGACGCCTGACCCGCGAAAGGACAAGGAGAACAGAGATGAGCACCACCCCCAAGGTCGTCAGCGCCACTGAGCTCGACAATCCGCTGATCGGCGACACCATCCAGGTCTCGGTCATCACCGAGGACCTCCATCGCGGGCTCGACCATCTGGTCACGCTCGGCATCGGGCCCTTCATGGCCTTCGAGGTCAACCCGCAGAACGCGCTCGAACTGACCTTCGAGGGCGAACCGGCCGAGTTCTCGATGATCCTCGCGTTCGCGACCCACCAGAACATGATGTGGGAGGTCGTCCAGCCGCTCAGTGGGCGCACCATCTACTCGGACTTCCTGGAGGCCGGGCACCAAGGTCTGCACCACGTGGGGATCAGCTGCAACGGCATCCCCTACGAGGAGCGCGCGGCCGAGCTCGTGCGGCGCGGCTACCGGTACATGATGGGCGGGCGCGCGTTCAACGGCGATGTCCCGTTCGGCTACTTCCAGCCGCAGGACCCGACCGCGCCGATCGTCGAGATCTTCGACTTCCCGGAGGGCTTCGCTCCCACGCCCGACTTCTGGTATCCGACGGCCCCGCCAGAGCTCGGCTGAGCAGCCGCCCGGGCACTTCCGCAGACATCAGGCAACCGCTACGTAGGAAGGCAGAGCAGCATGGAGAGGACTCTCGAGGGCAAGGTGGCGTTCATCACCGGTGCCGCTCGCGGCCAGGGCCGTAACCACGCGGTCAGGATGGCCGAGCGTGGGGCCGACATCATCGCCGTCGACGTCAACCGCTCACTGGACACGGTTGCCTATCCCGGCGCGACGCCGGAGGATCTCGCTGAGACGGTCGCCCAGGTCGAGGCGCTCGATCGGCGCATCGTCGCTGCTGAGGCCGACGTGCGTGACGTCGACGCCATCAAGTCGATTGTCGATGACGGGGTCGCCCAGCTTGGGCGCCTCGACATCATCCTGCCCAACGCGGGGATCGCGACCGTGGCGGCGGCCGGCGACATGACGCCGAAGGTCTGGAGCGAGATGATCGACATCAACCTCACCGGCGCGTGGAACGCCGTCTATGCGGGGCTCCCGCACATTCGCGCGCACGGCGAGGGCGGG